>JAICXS010000363.1 GCA_025934615.1 Nitrospiraceae bacterium | reverse complement strand
TCCCTCATTTTTATCCGAGTTCAGCCTTGGTGAGGATCTCCGGCAGTCGCTCGATTGCTTTAATGGCCATAATATGCACGCCGTCGCAATACGGCCGGATGGCCTTGATGGTACGCACGGCGATCTCGACACCGGCATCGAGCGCATGCTTCTCTCCGGCCTGCCGCAACTCCTCGATCATCTCCGGGGGCACGGAAATACCGGGAATATTCGCATTCATGAACTCCGCCATTTTGGCCGATCGCAGCAGCAGCACACCCGGCAGCACCTTGACCTTGAACGGGCGAATGGCCTGCATGAACGAGGCGAACTGCTCGGGATGATAAATGGCTTGTGTCTGAAAGAATTGTGCACCGGCTCGGACTTTTGTTTCAAACTTTGCCAACATCGGTCCCAGTGGATCGGCCTCTGGGGTGACCGCTGCGCCAATCATATACTCGGTCGATCCATCCAGTTTATGGCCCGCGAAGTCCCGACCATTATTGAGACCCTGTACCAGTTGCATGACCTGCACCGAATCCAAGTCATACACCGGCTTCGCGTCTTTGTGATCGCCGACGGTGGGATAGTCGCCAGTCAGGCAAAGAATGTTTCGAATCCCGAGCAGATGAGCGCCCAGCAAATCTGATTGAATGCCGAGACGGTTGCGATCGCGACACGTCATTTGCATGACCGGATCGTGCCCCATCTCATAGAGAATACGCGAGATGGACAATGAGCTGGCGCGCATGACCGCCGCCGTATTGTCCGTCACGTTGACCCCGCTCACCCGTCCGACCAGGCTTTTCGCGCTCTCCACGATAGCGGAAATATTCGTGCCTTTCGGCGGATTGTATTCAATGGTGACGGCAAATTCGCCGCGATCCAAAATCTCTTTGAGGCGTCGGGGTCCGCTGCCCATAGATATGGTCCTTCTTTAAATATTGGTCCGTCTTTAGGCTCGGCCAGCCATGCGCTTCGCCGACTCCAGTGTGTTATCCAGCAACATCGCAATGGTCATTGGTCCCACGCCGCCTGGAACGGGAGAGATCCAGCCGGCCTTCTGGCTAACCGGTCCAAAATCCACGTCGCCGACGAACGTACCATCCTCGAGACGATTGACCCCGACATCGATGACGACCGCACCGTTGTTCACCATATCGGCCGTTACGAATTTCGCCTTCCCGATCGCTACGACGAGAATATCGGCGCCGCGGCAGACAGCCGGTAGATCTTTCGTCTTCGAATGACACACGGTCACGGTCGCGTTCCGATGCAACAGTAAGAGCGCCGCGGGCTTTCCGACGATGTTGCTTCGCCCCACCACCACGGCTCGCTTGCCTTCGATGCCCACGCCGGTCGATTCGATCATCTTGATCACACCTTTTGGTGTGCAGGGAGTAAACATGGCCATCCCTTCGACCAGCCGCCCCATATTATAGGGATGAAACCCATCGGCGTCTTTCAAAGGAGAGACGGCGTCTAAAATCACCTTACTGTCGATCTGCTTGGGTAATGGCAGTTGCACCAGAATGCCGTGCACCTTGGGATCGGCATTGACTTTCTCGATCAGCGCTAGTAGTTCCGCCTGTGTCGTGCTGGACGGAAGCTTATGTTCATCAACATAGATGCCGGCCGCGTCACAGGCCTTCTGCTTGTTCTTGACGTAGAGTTTCGAAGCGGGGTCTTCTCCAACGAGGATCGCTGCAAGTCCAGGACGAATACCGGCGTCAGCGTATAGCTCAGCGACATCTTTGGCAATCCGTTCACGAATCGTTTGGGCCAATGCTTTGCCGTCGATCAGTTGTGCCGCCACTTTTGCCTCTCTTTCTCAGAAAGTCCCAGATGACCCAGATTAGTCAAAACGGTCATCCCTCAAAGCCATGGGCGAGACAAAAACCGGAGGTAGCCTCGGGGCTACGTTGAGGATTTTGTTGAGCCGAGAACGAAATCGGGGCCGTTTTCGATAACCGCTGAACAATACCAGGGCCCTTGAAATGGCGTCAAGCGTAACCACTGTTCCTTGACAGCATCTTCAGCGGTTCAGTACGATACGTGACGTGGGATGACCGCTGGACCCTCTCCTTTTATTTATCTCATGCACATACACACACGGCTTTTCTTCGTTGCACGCCAAGCGCTTGTCTCCGCGGTGTGGCTTGGTACGGCATTGGTTTGCGTAGTGGGCTTGATCAGCTCGGCCTGGGCGTCACAGATTGATCAGCTCCAACGGCCCCAAAGTTTTGTCGCGGATCCATCGGGCGACTTCTATTTTATCTCCAATGTCAACGGCGAATCTGAGGCAAAAGATAATAATGGGTTTATTACCAGGCTCGATAAAGATGGGAAAACCACTCATCTCCGTTTTATTCAAGGCGGACACAATGGGACGACGCTGGACGGCCCGAAAGGCATGGCGATTGTTGACGGCCTCCTCTATGTCGTCGACATAGACACGTTGCGTGGTTTTGACAAGAACACCGGAAAATCCGCTGTGACCGTCCCATTGAATAACAATGGGTCGCATGGTCCACATCCGACGGTCGCGCTGATCGATGTGGCTTACGATGGCAAGGGTATCCTGTATTTATCCGACACAGAGGCCGATACAGTGTATCGGGTCGAGATTGCCAAACAACATGCCGTCACGGTCTTGACGAAAGATGCAGCCTTGGCAGGCCCATCCGGTCTGGCGTGGAATGCAAAGAGCGGCAAGCTGGTGGCGGTTAGTTGGAACAAAGGGAAGATTTTTGAAATTACGACGGATGGCGCCATCCGCGAATTAGTGTCCAATTCCTTTTTCTCTTCGCGGTTCCACAATCTCAGCGGCGTGGATTTCGATGAGTGGGGAAGTATGTACGTGTCGGACTTCTCAGCCGGCAAAGTGTGGCGCATCCGGCCTGATATGAAATTTGAGGTGATTGCCGAATATCTCTCGACGCCGGCCGACATCGGAGTCGATCGAAAGGGCCATTTAATCCTTGTGCCGTACTATTACGGCAATGCCGCGGAGATGAATGGACTCGAACGGCCGTCGACCGGTGGAGGCGCGAAGAAACGGAGCCTCGCCGACTATGGATTCGACGGGATGAAGAAAGGGCCAGGCCAGTGAGCACCTGCGTCTACTGTCATGAACGCAAAGGCAAGCGGCCATGCCCGGCATTAGGCGGATCGATTTGCAGCCAGTGTTGTGGCGAGCATCGTATGACTCGTATCACCTGCCCGGCCGACTGCGTCTATCTCGATGCGAACAGCGCCTATCAACAGAAACGAGCAGGCGACCGCTTTTCGCTGGAACGGAGAGATTTTTACAAGACTCTGTTTGACCTGGGCGGCGAACCGGCGGCGGCGCTCTTCAATCTCATTGAGATCACAACAGTTGGATATTTTCACGACCGGCGGGACGGC
>JAICXS010000201.1 GCA_025934615.1 Nitrospiraceae bacterium | reverse complement strand
GCCATGACGGCTTGTCGAAGGCACGTCGCAACAGCTGCGGCGCATCCTTCTTCACCACGATCTTGCTCTCGAAATCGGTTCCCGCGCCGAATCCCCAATACTCATGCGAAGGACGCGCGTAACAATAGGCACAGGCATGAAAACAACCTCGATAGGGATTCACGCTCCATCGAAAAGGCAAGTCTGGGCTGTCATTACGGCTCAAGATCTCTCGACTGTCGTCCGCATAGAGCATCAGTTTGGCTGTGCCGGCTGGTTCAAGCAGGTCCCGATGCTGCGACTCAAATGGGTTTGGCGGATTGGAGATTTGACGCATAGGCCTATCCTGTCCTCATGCCCGGTTGATGTCAATGCACTGCACCGGATCGATGATCATGACACGGCAGTCTGTAGGTTTCGTTGACTCTCTGGAAGTCTAATGCTAGATTCCATCCGCCTTTGCGAAGTGTGACTCGTGTACGATCTCAAATATCTCCGCGAAAACCTCGACCACATCCGCACCTCTCTCGGACGACGCGGGAACGATGTCCCGTGGACTGATATCCAAAAATTGAGCGAAGAACGGCGAGCCGTTACGACGCAGGTCGAGCAGTTCAGGTACGAGCTCAATAAGGGCTCGGAGGAGGTTGCTCGGCTGCGCCGAGCCAAAGAACCGGCTGAAGAGGCCATGGTGGCGATGAAGCAGTTGGGGGATCGCATTAAGGATGCCGAGGGAGCCCTCCGAAAGGTCGAGGAAGCGCTCACCAACTCCGCGCTTCGCATTCCCAATCTCCCCCATGCCTCAGTCCCGGTGGGGGCTGATGCATCGGAGAATGTCGAGATCCGTCGATTGGGTACCGTGCCGGCTTTTTCGAGTCCCCCCAAACCTCACTGGGAAGTCGGCGATAACCTCGGGATCTTGGATTTCGACCGAGCCGCGAAGATTGCAGGGGCTAGGTTTTCCGTCATGACCGGGGCAGGCGCCAGACTGGAACGAGCGCTGATCAACTACATGCTTGATCAGCACACCACCCAGCATGGGTATCGAGAGGTTATTCCTCCTTTCATGGTGAATCGCTCTTCGATGACTGGGACCGGTCAGCTTCCGAAGTTCGAAGAAGATCTCTTCCGCATGAAGGACGAAGATTACTTCCTGATTCCGACCGCCGAAGTGCCGGTAACCAACCTGCATCGTGAGGAGATCCTGAGTGGAGACTGCTTGCCGCTCCGCTATACGGCCTATACTCCTTGCTTCAGACGAGAGGCGGGGTCCTATGGAAAGGACACGAGAGGCCTCATTCGGCTTCACCAATTCAACAAGGTGGAGCTCGTGGCATTTACCACACCGGATCGTTCATACGAAGAGCTTGAGCGGCTGACGGGCCATGCCGAATCCATCTTGCAGAGGTTGAACCTCCCCTATCGTGTCATCACGCTTTGCACAGGTGATATGGGATTTTCTGCGGCGAAGACATATGATATTGAGGTCTGGCTGCCATCTCAGCAACAATACCGGGAGATTTCGTCCTGCAGCAATTTTGAATCTTTTCAGGCCAGACGAGCGAGCATCAAGTATCGCCCGACCGGGGGAAAGAAAGAGACGAAGACCGACTTTGTCCACACGCTCAATGGATCTGGGCTAGCTGTAGGTCGCACGTTAGTGGCCATCTTGGAAAATTTTCAGCAGCCTGACGGCTCGGTTGAGATACCTCCGGTCCTGCGGCCATATATGGGAGGACTGGAACGAATAGAAAATGAATAAAATCCTAAGGTGGTATTATCCTGTTGCGCTCAATCCTAAGCGCTCCGGTTTCACCAATTCCTGGCGCCTGGCAGGTGAAACCTTCCTCAAACTGACCATTGGTGGCCGGAATACCTGGATCGAAATCAATGGCTGATCCCGATCGGAAGGTGTCCATACTCTATGACTGAGGCGCCGTGCCGCCTTGCGCACCCGCGTCATTAGCAGCAGCAAACGTCCCAAGCGAATAGTCCGAACGTAACCTTCCTCATAATTGGCCTCCTCCATTGTTCAAGTGAGACCTTGATCCTAACGGCATGGAACAACGGTAGCCACTATAGCTAGGCCCACAGTTACTGATGGACATGGGGATGGATTGGGGCAATCATGGGGGCATGAGATGCTCATCAGATTTGCGTCAACGGGTGGTGGATTGTGTGCGCAATGGTGGACGCAAAGCCGAGGCGGCTCGGCGGGTCACGGTGGGCGAGGCCAGCGTGTCCCGCTGGCTCAAGCCTGGCGGCGTGGCCTACAAACGCCCCGGCCCGCGCCGTTCTCACAAGCTGGATTGGGCACACGTGCGCCATCATGTGGAAGCCCCTCCCGATCGGACCCAAGCGGAGCGGGCACGACATTTCCAGGTCTCGCGACATGGTATCTGGTACGCGCTGCAACGGCTGCAGGGGACTCGTACAAAAAAGGATCGGGGACAAAGAGCGTGATCCTCGCCAACGCCGACAGTTCTTCCGCCGACGCGAGCGGTTCCTTCGCCGGGGCAACCAGCCCGTCCCTATCGATGCATGTGGCGTTGTGTCTTCGACGACGCGGCGCTACGGTACGCCCCGAAGGGCCATCGCGTAGACGGCCTGGTCTCCGGGCATCGACGGCCACGCACCTCGCTGATTGCGGCCCGTATGGACGGGCGACTCGAAGAACCGCCTCTGTTCGAGGGCACATGCGATACGGTGGTCTTCAACACCTGGCTGAAGACAAGGCTGTGTCCCCGCCTGACGGCCCAGCATTTCGTGATCATGGACAACGCGGCGGTTCATACATCGCTGGAAACGGCACAGCTCATCAAGGCCCCCGGCGCCACGTTGCTGTTCCTGCCGCCGTACTCTCCCGACTTCAATCCGATCGAACAGGATTTCGCCGCGATCAAGAAACACAGGGACTATCATGAAACCGCTTCTCTCGATGAAATCGTCAGAGCCTATCAATCACTATGGACTTAGCTATAAAGCGTTCCACAAAGAATTTGCGAGGTATCGAACCACTCAAAGCCCAGGGCGGTGCCGATGAACTCCCTCGTCCAAAGAGAAGTGAATGGGTGTTTGCCAAGCCCAACGCAGAACCGTATACTGCCGGTCGGGGTTTCGCGCGACGTATCAGGAGGCCCGCTTCATAGGAGGAGCGAAAAACGATCGAACGACTTGGTTATGTGTTAAAGCCCTAGTACGGGTTTTATTCGGCGACGCCATAACGAAAAAGCGATGAAGAGACTTGCCTTGAAAAGTAGGTATTCTCGCCCTAGTTATTACCCTCATCTGAATCGATGAGGCCAAATGCGGGAACCGGTTCTAGATATTGTCAGACCCATAAGGTGCTGCGTTTTGGGTCGGCGTGCCCCCATTGTGAGTAGGGATGAGATGAGACGCCACGCTTACATCGTTGTAGCACTCGCGTGCTGGCTCAGTCTTTCAGGATTCCCCGCACCGGATTATGTACCAGATCAGCCGAAGGAGCAGAAGCAGCTAAAAGAACCGAGGAAATTAGGGCAAGAATGGGAGTATGTGAGCAGCACAGATACAGCTGATTACTTTATAAATCTCCAAACGATTCGCTCTTCTGGGCAATTTGTAAGAGTCTGGGGATTAGATAATTGGACTGGTGACTATAAAAATAAGCGCAACCTCTCCAGCAAGTGGCTGGACGAGTACGATTGCGTCAACGAGCAGCGGCGAACCATCAGCTCAACGGACTATGGTGATCAGAATGGAACTGGTGACGTGGTTGATTCGTACAGCAATTTTTCCGCCGCATGGCATGCCATCACACCTGACAGCATCGGCTCAACCGTTTGGAAGTTTACCTGTCGCATCCATGAACTGCATGCGATTGACCCTTCACAATGGACCAAGGTGACAGGGAACGACGAGCGTGCTCTGTATGCTGCGCTATCCACGCATAGACGCGAAGGAAGATTAGTAAGACTAACGGTCTTATTAGACGAGCCGGATCAATTGTTAATCCGCTCAGAGAAGATGGTTTACGAGTTTCATTGCGGCAGGAAAGAAATAGGGTCCACCAATAGATTTATGTTTTACTCAGATCCATTCGGACGAGGCACATTGCTAGGTGTTGGGGATATGACGAAACCGGATGAGACCATGTGGAGGACACCGAAGAATAGACTAGAAGAAGCGCTTCTAAAATTCGCCTGCCAACCACCCAAAAAATAGAAACCCGTGTTCGGTGATCTCCATTACTCGGCTGCAAATGGCGACAGAGGGAGCTGCGCGAAAAAGCATTGAGGAAATGATTCGAGACCTTGCAGCACTGAATCTAGAATGACCCCGATACGCTTAGGGTGTGTGAAGGAGTCGAACGATGTCTGATCCCTTAGGGATTACGCAAGCCATCACCAATCGGCAAGCGGCGTTCCAGGTCGCAAAGGCGCTGAAGGGGGCTCGTGATTCGGTGATGATTGACAAGAACGTGAGTGACCTCCTTGAACACTTGATCACAGTGCAACGCAGTACGGTGCAATCCCAAAAGGAGCATTTGGCGCTGGTGCAGCACTCGACCGCTAGGAGAGTATGGCGGCGATGAAACGCTATCTCAAGAAACGACAGGAACAAGTAGCAGCGGGAGTAGCCCTCCTGGAGAGCCCGATTATACTCGAATATCTGATTCCAACCGACACGGGTGGCATCGAGCCATGAGAATAATTATCGTAATATACTGATAAATAAGGTGGAGGGGTGACGGAGCGGCCGAACGTGCCGGTCTTGAAAACCGGAGATGGGGTAACCCATCCGCGAGTTCAAATCTCGCCCCCTCCGCCACATTTCCCTCAGCCTCATCCCCATCTGTAACGGCCAGAACAACAGCGTAGCTATTCCCGCACACACCTGATAGAGTGATGGTGTTTCATCGCGGAGGGCCTCGCATGAAATATGTACAGGAACGGCCTACCATCGATGTTGTTCCTACCGAGATCTGATCGGAAGCCTGACCTGAGCCGTTTATC
>JAICXS010000134.1 GCA_025934615.1 Nitrospiraceae bacterium | reverse complement strand
CGGCCTCTCGGCCGAGGCGACTGTTGGCCACACAGTTATTGGCTACGCCGCCCGCCAAACAAAGATTGTCTGTATCGGTCAGTTGCCGCAGGTGCCGGGCCATATGTAACTCGCACTCTTCTAAAACCAATTGCGCACTCGCCGCCACATCGCGATGGCGTTGCGTGATTTCCTGGTCCCGCCCCCGATTCGTGCCAAGAAGCTCTTGCAGTATCGGCAGAAATATTCCCACTCGCGCGAGATGGAAATCCAGTACGCGCGTGTTGAGGTAAAAGGCTCCATCGGGCAGCAATCTCAGAATATGCGTGCGGATCTGTTCCGCATAAATTGGTTTCCCATAGGCGGCTAGCCCCATGACGATGTACTCATCGTAATCCGGGCGAAACCCCAGAAAGGCCGTCATGGCGGCATAGAATTGCCCTAACGAATACGGGAGTGGAATCCGTTTCAGCACGCGTATCTGCGTCCCTTCGCCAACGGCGAGTAAAGCCGTGTGCGATTCCGACGCCCCATCGACAACCAGGATGGCGGCTCGATCGAACGGCGAGACGAGATAGGTACTGGCGGCGTGGCAGAGGTGGTGATCGAGATAAGTCGGCTTCACGCGCAAGGGACCCAGCGCCCGCGAGAGTTTCCCGGACAGGCACGCCAATTCGGTCCACTCCTGCGTCATGCGCTCGGCGCTGCGCTTGGCTTTCACCCGAAAGAGTTGAGGCGACCGCAGCATCGAGCCGAGCGCTAATAAGGATCGGCGCCCTAACACCCAATACTTCCAAGGCACCGCAATGGCATCAAGATCGCCGGCCTTGATACCGGCCTCTGTCAAACAATAGCGAATCGCGTGAAGCGGCAGCGCCGTCACATGCTTGATCCGGACAAAGCGCTCTTCTTCCGCCGCGGCAACCACGCGCCCGTCTTCGACGAGCGCCGCCGACGCATCACGCATATTGGAAAGGCCTAGAACGAGCATCGGAATATAGTGCTGAATGTTCAGTGCTGAGTAAGTCCTGGAGCAGATTGCTTGTACGACTTCGTATCAAGGACGTCTCACTCAGCGCTTTTATTTTTCGTCTAGCATAGAGAAGCGGACAGCGCCTGACAACTATCTGGAGGTTTGCATTCCTTTTGGAGTTCCGGTAGGGTGTCGCGCACGTTGAGGGTCCAAACCATGCGCCGCACAAGCTTGATCGCCCTTGTTCTCATGTGTTCGCTCCTCTCGGGCTGCGAACGCCTTTCCACGCCTTTTCGCAAGTCCGCACTTCCCGATATGGGGCCTCGCCTCCCGGCAACGGTTCGTATGAACTTCGATCCTGCACTGACGGCCGCCATCGCGCGGTATGCGGACGCCTGTAATCATCCGCAAGAACTTCGCATTGGAGCGGAGTTGGAGGATGTTCTGATCGATGCCGCGCATCAGACGTTTCAAACCGTTCAGGTTGCCGGACAGCGAGCCGCGGAGACGCCAGTGGATGTGGATGCGTTTTTGACATTAGAGCAATCCGGACTCCAGATCCAAACCGATGGCCTATACGATCGGTTGCCTTCTGAACTGACACTGGAATCTGTCGTCGTTTTTCGGGACCGGTCCGGTCAGGTACTGGGACAACGGACACTGAAAACCAGCCGCAAGGAAAGAATCATCCTGGAACCCACACAACATCGCTGTGCCTACGTCTCCATGGATGGATTTCTCCACGATACGGCGGTCGTGCTCGGCACGCAGTTTATGCGCGAAGCGCGAGCCGTCCTTGAACCGTCGACAGCCGCTACGGGACAGATGGCTCCCGCACCGGCTTCCGGCGTGGCCTCCACCAAGCCGCCTTCCGCGGACCCAATGAACGCAGCCGGACTCCAGCAATCGGCGCCCTCTGCATCCGTCGTGATGCCCTCTGTGTCCAGTCAAATGGCGTCTCCGTCCGACAGCGTCGATCGCCTGCCGGCCCCCGCCACATTTCACCAGCCGCAAACCTTCGTGATCGCCGTCGGGGTCAGTACACACCGGGATCCGCAATTGTCGGTTCGGAAGTATGCGGCACTGGACGCGGAAATGATGGCCAATTACTTTCAAACCATCGGCGGCGTGCCGCCTTCGAATATTCGTCTGTTGATCGATATGAAAGCACTGAGACCCGACATCGAAGAGGCCATCCTCGATTGGCTGCCGACCCGCGTGACAGCCGACTCGGTCGTCATTGTTTATTTCTCAGGCCAAGCGAAAGTCTCGGCCGGTGGCGAAACGTTTTTGATTCCCTATGAAGGCGGATCGTCGGTCTCACGAATGGTTTCCTTGAAAGATTTGCACAGCGGCTTATCTCGCTTAAAGGCAAAACAGATCGTCCTCATGTTCGACGGCTCGGTGTCGAAATTAACCATGGATCAAAAAGTGAGGTACAAGGAGCCGCAATGGGACCTGGGGGGAAGCCGCATCGTTCGCTTCATCGGCACAACGGGCTTACGGGATGGCCTTGAATCCGAAAAGCTGCACCATGGATTGTTCACCTATTATCTGCTGCGCGGACTCAAGGGCGAAGCCGATGATAACTTGGACGGCGAAGTGACCTTAGGCGAATTGAGCAGCTTCGTGGGACGATCCGTGCCGGCAGCGGCAAAAAGCGCGTTCAATCAAGAGCAGCAACCGCAGATCCTGCCTCCGCTTCTACCGGGCAGCAAGTCTTCATCGATACTGCTGACTAGGCCGACGAACTAACCTACACGAAACGGCCTTCTTATCTCCGAACACGGACGAACAATAAAAAAGCAGAGAGGGCCTTCCCTCTCTGCTCTTCTTTCCTACCTGAAATGAGGGCTTATTCGCCGCCCTTATCCTTGCAGAAGCTCCGCTCGTAATTGATAATCGTCCAGGCTTCTTCTTCGTTGATGGCAGCCGGGATCAAAGGGACCATACCGGTTCCGGCGCTGCCATTCTTAATGACCCAGAAGAGTTCGCCGTCTTTCCGCTTCTTATGAAATTTGCAATTGGTGAAATTGCGGGGGCTAGGATTGAGAATTTGACCGGCCGGGCCATCGCCCTTGCCTTCTTTCCCATGGCAATTAAAGCAGGTGCCTTTCCCCTCGAACAATGCTTTGCCCTTGGCGATATTCTCCGGGCTCGCCGCGACGGGATTCTTCATCGCTTTCGCATCGGCCATTTGATCCGGTGGCACGCGAGGCTTCAAAGGATCTCTCTCTTCCGCGACCGCGACGCTTGCCACAAACAGCAGCATTGACAGCACACCAACGGACTTCACGAGATACCCCATCACAGCTCCCTCCTTGTGTAAAAAATGACTATGTAAAAGGTCCCTAAAATACTGACTCTACCCCGTCCCTGCGTCCTACCTACCGATTTTAAAGGGAAAGCGGCGGCAATATAGCAATGCCTCTGCAGCTTTGTCAAGACAATGATGAGCCTGGGTACGTATCTGTCCACATTCATTCAGCCTTGCGTACATCGTACCGGACACCATGTCCGTGTCGCTTTTCCCATGGTCGATAGCACTCAAAGTCCGTGCCATGAACGCTCAATGGAAAACGATGAATGTGCAGAAGATTTAAACTGGCGAGCGCAGACAGTATCGCGGGAGACTGATTGGATGAGACATTTTGGCTGCGGGCGAATCACATTCGCCCCACTCACCGTCCGATTCCTTTTCCTCACCGCTTGAGCACAATATCGCGGGCGACTTTTCCACTGTTCCCAAACGGCCCTTGTTCTTTTCCATTTAATTCAACTCGCACGCCGCCCGCGTTGCCCAGTGTCAAGGTAAAGCGATCGGAGGCTTTCCACTGCACCCGTTCCCCCGGACGCATCAGCGCTTCTTCAGGGCTGCCGTTGTCCACTTGCACGACGACCCAAGTCAATTCTAAGGCCTCGATGGCCAGCGCCAACAATCCGTCGCCAGACGGCCCGCCCAGCAAAGGATCGGTGCGAACCGATGTGGTCGACACCACTTCTTCGCGAACGGTGGGAATGGCAGTGACCGTGGAGATAGCCGGTGGCGGCAGCGTCACCGCAGCAGCGGTGGTGACTCCTGCCGGTCGTTCTTTTTCCAAATTCTGTACAACACTGTCGATCTTGTCTAATGATGAAGAGGAGGACTTTTCAACAGGAGACTTGATGGGGGGAGGCTCGACATCCGACGCAGGCCTTGGAGGAACGACGCTCGTATGTTCACGGGACATGAGGAGAACGAGCCCCAACAAGGCGACCGCAATCGCGGCCAAGACGACCTTTCGGTTCGTCTTTTTTCGCCGATCGTCCTCCGCCTGCTTCAAGCGGAGCACCTCGCGTTCCGCCTGCTTTTCGTAAAACGCGCCGGCCGATCCTTCAAAGCGCCGCATTGCGTCTTCTTCATCCAACCCCAGGGACCGAGCATACGACCGCACGAATCCCTTCGCAAACACTTGATCAGGAAGTTTGGTAAAGTTTCCTTCCTCCAGCGCGATCAAAAAGTCGGGATGGATCCGCGTCTTCAACGCGACGTCGTCGAGCGTCAATCCCTTGGTGTCCCGGACCTGTTTAAAGAATTCGCCGATGGATTCCATAGGTGATTACGGCTTCAGCTTCTCCAGCAGCTTGCCGGCCTCCGCCGCATATTGTCCTCCCTTATCCTGTGCCTTCACCCGTGCCAGCGTCTCCTTTGCTTTCACCTCATAGCCTAATTTGGAATAGACACGACCCAGTTCTAGATTGAGCACCGCCGGTGGGACGGTAGGCGGGCTGATGAGAAGTGCATCTTCATACGCGTGCGTCGCCCCTTCTAAATCGCCCTCATGGACCAATGCGCGCCCTAAATTAAACCGAGCCAAATCGGGGGTGCCATAGAGTGGATTGTTCAGCGCGCGGCGGTACTCTTGAATCGCTTCGGTCCAGCGATTCTGGCGCTCTAGAACTTGTCCAAGATAATTGTGCGCTTCGGAGTAATCGGAATCGATGCGGATGGCGTCACGCAATTCTTCTTCAGCCTGCGAATACTTGGCTTGAAGGGCATAGAGATGTCCCAGTGAATAATGCGCCTCCTTGTGATTCGGATTCATTTTGATGGCTTTTTGGAAAGAAACAAACGCCTGCTGACGGTCGACCTCCAAATTGGCCAATCCCTCCTGATAATACCCTTTTGCCTTTTGGACCTTTTCGGTCGATGTGCAGCCGTTGGCGGCCATGACAAAACAGCCGATCAGGAGGATAAGTCCTGTCAGGGGTGCCCTGAGCCGGCACGCAACCATCGCGAACGGGTTGATCATGACAAATCCTCAAAATGTGTGAGCCGCTTGAATTCCCGAAACCGTGCCTCGATCTCTTTGTAGTCGAGAATACGCAGCCGGTCAAGGCTAAAGGCTTCGACGGTAAACGACGCCATCACGCTGCCGAAGATAATGGCTTGACGGATGGAGGACTCGGAAAGATTCCCGGTGGCAGAGAGATAGCCCATAAACCCGCCCGCAAACGTATCGCCCGCTCCCGTCGGGTCCTTCACCTGCTCAAGCGGAAAGGCTGGCGCGCCGAAGACTTGCTTCTGATTGAACATCAGTACGCCATATTCGCCGCGTTTGATAATAAGATGCTTCGGCCCTTTTGCCAAAATCGTTTTGGCTACCTGCACCAGATTGGAGTCTTGTCCCAACAGCCGCGCTTCGCCGTCGTTGATGATGAGAATGTCTACCTTCTCCAAGACGCGCCACAGCGCATCACGCTTGCCTTCGATCCAGAAATTCATGGTGTCGCAGGCAACGATGGCCGGCCGTTTGACCTGATTCAGCACATCCAGCTGCAACTCAGGATCGATGTTGCCGAGGAACAGCATGCCGGGGGAACGATAGCGATCGGCAATTCTGGGGCGAAAGGTCTCAAACACGTTCAACCGGGTATCGAGCGTCTTGGCTTCGTTCAGCTGATAGCTATACTCGCCTTTCCACCGAAAGGT
>JAICXS010000406.1 GCA_025934615.1 Nitrospiraceae bacterium | reverse complement strand
GTAGCGTCGCGGAGAAATCCCAACGAAAGGCTCGAATGTGACTCTCCGCTTTGCAGCATTCGCTTCTTCCGAATCTTCTATCGCGACTGCATCGCTGTGGAAATAGGAAGCGAGACTTTTTGGATAAGGCTCAATGTAGACCACTCGTTCGAGACCGCTGTCTATAATATGCTTCGTACAGCCGTGGCAAGGAAAGGTTGTCGTAAAAAGAGAACAGCTCTTCACAGAAATTCCTGTGCGCGAAGCTGACATGAGAGCCGACATTTCCGCGTGAACAGCTCTGCCAAACTCCGTCAAATTCATTATTCTCGCCCCAGAGGCCTTTAGTGCCTGGCACGCTTGGTTGAGTCTGGCTTCCCTTGCACTGTCGCATAGCTCTGGCCAATTTGCATCGAGTTCTTGCAGCACTTCGGCCATCAGTTTCCGTTGCATCTCGTCGTTGGAATCGTGTCCCTTCTTGTGATCCCGGCCGTCGTCCTCATCAGGAGTTTCTAAGCCATCAGCCAAGTCCCTTTCCCAATACGCGCCGCCACCGTACTTTGGGACCTCATTCGTCCCGATGCAAAGGACGTCCCCATCCTGGCTCAGAATCGAGGCACCTACTTGACGGGCGAGAGTGACGATCTCAACGCTGCGGCATGCGCTAGATACATTCCGTATTCATCTTTGGTAGGTGTGGTTATCCGAGAGCCAAAAAGCAAGTCGATGAATCTTTTGATCTGCTGTTTGGTTCGTTCTGCACCTATAACGTCTGCTGAGACTTCAATAAAGACATCGGCCAGATGAAACGTATCACGGAATCTTTGTCCCGATTCAGGACGCTCATACTCGTCCCGCCTAATTAATTCATCGGCTTGCTCTTCAGTCATGACATGACGAGTTTTGAGTTCGTGCTTCCGCACCGAGACTGGGCAGTAAAGCCCCAGTACATGGAGGCCATCCTCATAGATCGAGCGAAGCCGATATACTTCCTCTGGATGCTTTAATTGTCTCAGGATGAAGGCCTTTCCGGGAAAACTGCGCGGCGCTTTAAGGGGACGCTTGGAGTTAATGTGGGAAGCAGTCAAAAGTGCCAGAGCGTCTGGGCCGTACTTTCCACGAAGCTCATCGCCTCGGCGTATGAGCGTGAGAAGCCGGTCGTACGATGGTGCGTCGAGAGCAGGAGGTGGAGTCGGAAGCTCGAATGCGTCCATGAGCCGACTAAGATGAATCCGATCGCTCGCATAGGATCGTGTGGCCAGTTCTTCTTCGAGGCTTTGCGCAACAAAATCTAGAGGCGTCCCGATCGCCGCTACGATCGCGAAGATCATCTCAGCCGGTGCCGCTCCTTCCAAGATCAGCTCGCCTCCCGCTTTACTTAAACGACCGGTGATGGATTTGCTCCAACGGAATCTGCATTCCCCTCCGTTTGAACGCTTATTTAATGCGGGCGAAGCGCCCGTATCAAGACCAAGCACCAATCATGAGTTTCGACGCTCCGCTTGTTGGCAGCTCTGGTGACTTCAACCCCGTCGATTTCAATTATTAGATCAAAACGGCGGGGTCCTGAACTCGCGGCTGCACCCTTTGTGCGGCAGCGAGCAAACGCAACGAGGTCACGCCGTGTCGATGTCGCCAGGCCTTCATAGACCAATTCTCCATGTGGTTGAGCTTGACAAATACGGGCACAATGCGGACAATCCGACCAGTTGGTGCCGTGATGTCCGCATTCGCTTCAGAGAAATGCTTTATTCTGCGGGGATTTTTTGGTGGGCCGTTGGAGACTCGAACTCCAGACCCGCTGATTAAGAGTCAGCTGCTCTACCAACTGAGCTAACGGCCCACCGAGGGGAGTACGTTCTTAGCAGTATTTGGTGGGGTGAGTGAAGGGACTTGAACCCTCGACCGCCGGGGCCACAACCCGATGCTCTGCCAACTGAGCTACACTCACCACCGTCTTATGTCGTTTGCCGGCCCGCTTGTTCCGCCGCAATCGAATCTCGGGCACGCTTGGCGCGCCAGAAGGGATTCGAACCCCTGACCCACGGCTTAGAAGGCCGTTGCTCTTTCCACCTGAGCTACTGGCGCGAAGTCGGGGCGAGCCGATTTGAACGGCCGACCCCCTGCTCCCAAGGCAGGTGCGCTACCAGGCTGCGCCACGCCCCGAGCCATATCGAATAACACACGCCCCTCGCCCCCTCAACCTCGCGTGCGTCACGGCGGCGCCGCGGCGCCTTCGCTGGACATGCTCCGCACATCACGCCCGCATGCCGCGTGATCGAAAAATATAGCGCTGCTTCTGCCTCGCGATCGTCCCCCGCGACCAGCGACGCCAACCGTGTCTTATGACGGCGCTCACATCCGAAATCGAAAACGGCGCCGCGCCGCATCCGAGAAGCCGGGTCTGTCCGATGAGAACAACGCACCCCGATTCGACACGTCTAAAAAATTTGCGGTGCTCACAATTCGAGCATCTGTCCACAGATCGATCCATGAGCGATCCTGCTCGAGTCAAAAGATCGTCGATATATCGTCGAGCGCGTGCTCGATTCAAATGGCCAAAACATGGCATTGCGCGGGCTGCGCGTTTTGCGAATAACAATTGAAATCAATTGCTTACGACGTGTTGTCGGCGATCGTCGGGCGTCACTGTCGCATTTCACGAAGAAAATCGACGGTAGGATAGAAAATATCGCTGGGAGTTCGCGGCATTATCGTAAAAGGCACAGGAATTGCTCCGCTAAAGGGCAGCGCTGAAGTCTCCCCCCGAGAACGTCGGCGCTGTCCCCAAGCAAGGCCGGGCTATCGCCGTAGGTCCCCCAACGTGCGGTCATAACGGTAGCCCGGCCACCTTCCATTTCAACGACGTTTTTAAATTCGCGGCCGGTAGCGGCTGGCGCTATTTCAGTATAATCGCGGAGTCAACAGGACCCCGTCGATAAAATGTTTGGTCGCGGTCGCCGCTTTGAATGGCTTCTTTAGCAGCGTCTCCGCGAGCTGGCGCGTGGCCTTCGGCAATTGCGGCGCCTTTGCCACCTGGCTGACCATTCCCATCTCGAGCAGCTC
>JAICXS010000255.1 GCA_025934615.1 Nitrospiraceae bacterium | reverse complement strand
CGAGTCCATCCTCCATCAAGTCTTCTTCAATCGCCTGCACTGTGCCGCGCATGCGCGGATCCGCGGCCGGCAGGAAGCCTACGAGCGGGATCATGAGCAGGCTGGCATCGACCGACGTCGATCCGTAGTACTGCACAAACGTGTGGCGATCGCGATCATACCCCTCGCGGCAGACCTGTTCATGGATGCTGTCGCGCACGGCTTGCCACCGCTTCAAAGGTCCTTCGAGCTTAAAATGCTCCACGGCCTTCACGGCGCGATCCATGGCGACCCACGCCATGACCTTTGAATGAGTAAAGTGCCGGCGCTTGCCCCGCACTTCCCAAATCCCTTCGTCGGGCCGCTCCCAGGCTCCCTCCAAATGATCCATAACCGCGCGTTGGAGCGCCCATGCCGTCTCGTCCGGCTCGATCCCGGTCCGGCGCGCTTGGTGCATCGCATCCATGACTTCACCGTACACGTCGAGTTGCACTTGTTGAGTCGCGGCGTTCCCGATGCGGACGGGAGAAGAATTCTCGTACCCCGGCAGCCACGGCAATTCCAATTCGGTCAAGCGGCGCTCGCCTGCCGGCCCATACATAATCTGCAATTCTGCGGGACGACCGGCCACCGCGCGCAGTAACCATTCTCTCCAGGCTTTCGCTTCTTCGCGATAGCCGCCGTTGAGAAGCGCGTAGAGTGTAAATGTGGCGTCTCGCAACCAGCACAGTCGATAGTCCCAGTTTCGGACGCCTCCGATCTTCTCCGGCAGAGAGGTGGTCGCGGCCGCGACAATCCCTCCCGATGGAGCATAGGTGAGCGCTTTTAAGGTCAGCAAGGATCGCATCACCGCGTCTCGCCAGGGACCATCGTAAGTACATCCTTCGGCCCAGTGACGCCACCACGCTTCTGTCTCCGCCAACACAGGTTCCACGTCGAAGGGGGCCGGTGCAGGATCATGGGAGAGGGACCATGCGAGCACAAACGGGAGCCGTTCTCCCGGTGAGACGGTGAAATCGGCGACCAAACGTTCGTCCTCGTGCCGTAAGGGAGTCTCGCTTCGGATATGCACCGTATCGGGTCCTGCGGTAAGTACCCAGACGCCGTCGATGGATCGAGCCCACGGTACGATCGATCCATAGTCAAAGCGAATGGCCAACTCACATCGCATGCGAACCGTGCCCGTCTGACCGATCACCAACCGGATCACATCCGGTTCTCGGTTCCGAACGTGCATGCAATCGACCACCGTCACAATCCCGTCATCCGTTTCATACTCTGTTTCGAGAATGAGCGTCCGGTCGCGATACCGGCGGTGAATGCGTCTGAGCGTTCCAGTAGGACTTAACCGCCAGCATCCGTGCTGTGGAGTGCCGAGGAGCGCCGCGAAACAGGCCCCCGAATCAAACCGCGGGAGACAGAGCCAATCGAGAGACCCCGTTCGGTTAACCAAGCCCACCGTATGGGTATCTCCGATCAATGCATAGTCTTCAATGTGAGATGACATGGGTTGTTTTGATGCGAAATTCCGGCCACGCCGACATAACGTCTATCATGCGCATTCTCACACTGGACGCCCCCGATCATTCACGGCGTCAAATCCATTGCGGAATGCGGCGTCATGGCGGAGTTCGTTGCTTCTGAACAATCATCGTAGCGCTCCCCGCATCGGTTCTGGTATCAGTCATCTACCGATTCGTCTGTCAAAGGAAGGCGTACGGTACCACTTGATCTACGTGACATTCGTTATCCGAACTCGCCGTCCTCTGATAGCCGCCTTCTTGCCCTCATTGGTAAGATGCAGTCATCAACGGGCCGTCTTTATCGGTAACCAGTAACTTGAAATCCTCTCGTGGAGTCCTTGGAGGTATACCGTGGTCTGACCATTTGCTGACTGGAGAAGAGAAGTACAGCTTCGGGAGAGACGGTTAACCCTGGACCAATCAAGGCAAGAGAGGGCCGTTATGGAAACGCACAGAGTGTTGTCTGCCTGTACGGTGATGGTCGTGATGCTGATGTCGGGCTGTCATGGGCACCAGGTTATTCCCGATTCTTTAAAGGCTCATGTGAACCTAGCGGTCACCTTCGATCAGGTTAAAAGTTCCCCATCTTCCTATCAAGGGGAGTTGGTTGTTCTCGGTGGGAAAGTCCTGTCCGTGGCGCGCGTACAAGACATCACTTGTATTGAAGTTCTTCAACTACCCTTAACGCATGACTTGGTCCCCATGATGGAAGGCACCCAATCAGAAGGTCGGTTCATGGTTTTGGAAGCAGAACAGAAGATTCCCGATCCTACCATTCTCACAGAAGGCACTCTGGTCACTATTGTTGGAGACGTTCAGTTGCCTTCTGGTGGACATGCGGGCGAGTGCTGGTACGAGTTTCCGACGCTCCTGAACCGGCAGATGACGGTATGGGAGGAGAACAAGACTGCTTCCGCCCCGCTTACCTATTACGGTTCACCCTATGGATATGGCTTTCGTCCATATTATTTTTCGGGTATCTACGGTGTCCATGGGCTGGACTGACTCGGAAGTAATCTCCGGCCGTTTGGATGAAATAAGCGAATTCGCACGCTCCGACTGTTCGTATATTTGCCATTGGTTTACCCCGATCCTCTAATGCCTTAAAAAAATAAACGATGCCTTAGGGCACATGCATTGCAACTCTCTTTCGCGTCTCTGATTACCACCTTCATGGAGGTCATCATGGAACAGCACTATGGTCCGCAAATGTCAGCCCCACAATGCTCCGTCTCACTTACTGAAGAGCTGGTCTCCACACTACAGATAGAAGGTCCTCTGACAATGGATCAATTACTGATCCTGTTTCCTGGGACCACCTGGTGGCAATTCTTTGAAGTCATTGATTCGCTGAGTCGCTCCGGCCGCATCGTCATAAATCCCACGGATGATCGCGATTATCTCCTTTCCATCCGCCCGGCCAATGCGGCATAGGCAACGGCTAGAGCTGTAGCGAACGGCGAAGCAATGTACGGATGTCATGCACGGTGACGATGATTGATCGTTACAAACGTCGTTCTTCCGGCCCATATGCCGATCTGTCGATCCTCGCTCCTGCGAGATGGGGGATATTGGTTCTGGCCGGATTTGTTTTCAGTGGGTGTGCCGGTTACGAGCACTCTCAAGCCGTGAGAGCCGAGAAGATGGCTCAGAGCGAGAGACTACAACACATCATTCACAATTACCGTGTCTGTTTGCAGGCTAAGGACAATCATGCGGCACTGCCCGGGCAGTGTACGATTTAGGTTATACAGATCTCACGGATGATAGGCGCCTTCAATCAAAATTGATCCGCTGATCCCACTACCGTCTGGTCTCACCAGGTGCCGCAACATCCAGCGTGTCGTCGGGAAGAAGGATGGTCTTTGAGTTGGGGCTGTTATAGAGCTTGAACAGCAAATACTCAGGCGTAATCGTCTGTCTGATTAACTCCTGAGCACGCGCTTGCCCTGCGGCTCGGATTTGCAGCGCATCGGCCTCACCTTGAGCCCGAATGGCAATCGCATCGCCCTCGCCGCTGGCCCGCAGGCGGGCAATTTCCGCATCCTTGTGGGCAATCGTCAATTCAAATTCCTTCTGCTCTTTTTGCTGCTCTTTAGCCTGCTTTTGCTCGATAGAATGCAAGACGGCCGGTGGAAAATCTACATCCGCCAGTGCGACGCTCTGAATTTCGAGATGCCGGCCCCTTAGCTTCTCCTCCACGACGGCTTGGATCTTGCTCGCAATCGCGACACTATTTTCGGGAATTGTCACCATAGAATAGTTGGCAATCACACTGCGCGCCGTCCCCACGAATTCAGGCCTTACCATCCGGCCATAAAAGTCTGTTCCCACTTCCTGCTGGAGAAAATGTATTTCATCGGCAACCGGCCGCAGAATAATGGCGGCTTTCACCAAGACCTTGAGCCCATCGGAACTCATCCCATCGATGTTTTCCATATGGCTCCGCCATTTAATGTCATAAATATAAAGATCATTCCACGGCGCCCTCCAATAGAACCCGCTGGCTAGCGGTTGCGTGCCTAATCCCGTCGAAAAGGGCCGCCATCGAAGCCCTCGCTGTCCAGGCTGGACCGTGTTTCCACATGCCTCCAAAAACAGAGTGAGGACTATGAGGGTTACGAGCCAGACGCGCCGATGGAACACTGTCTCTCTCCTCCGTCAAATCATGCTACAGGGCTTAAAAACATAAGCAGGTATTGTGCCTTGGTCCAGGCCCATCAACCGCTAACTGTCTATCCGACGCCATCCGCCAGGGCTATCCGTGCCAGGGCGCTTCTTAAATCGCGGTCAGCAACCCCGTGGGTGGGAAGTAGGTTCCGGGGCGAGGGGAGGGTATTGGCTG
>JAICXS010000269.1 GCA_025934615.1 Nitrospiraceae bacterium | reverse complement strand
GATCGAAAAGCGGCTCGAACGCGTCACAACTCCTTGAGGATCTTTTTGGCCTCTTCGGCGCCGGGGAAGGTCTCGCTCAACTTCAGCGAGGCTTGAAGGCTTTTCTTCGCGCCGGCCAAGTCGCCATTCTTCTGTTGAGTGAGGCCGTAGTGGTAGTGAATGATGGGATTATTCGGAGATTTCTCCACCGCCTCTTTCAATAGAGAGCTGGCCTTGAGATAGGCGTTCTTCTTGTAGTAGATCCAGCCGAGCGTATCGGCCACACTAGGATCGTTCGGTTGTTGCTCGCGCGCGGTCTGCGCGTAAGAGAGAGCTTGGTCAAGATTCGTTCCTTCTTCGCCGAGGATATAGGCGAGATTGTTAGCCGCCGGCCCGAATTTCGGATTTAATTTGAGGACCTCTTCATATTTGGCTTTGGCTTTGTCTACTTCTTTCTTCCGTTCGTGAATCATGCCTAAGATCATGTGGGCGCCTACTAGCTTAGGATTTTTGGCCAGCGCAGCCTCATATTCCTTGATCGCTTGGTCTTGCCTCCCCGTCGCGAGGTACAGTTCCCCCAGATTGGTATAGGAGAGAGGAAGGTCGGGAGTGATTTCAATAGCCTTTTTATAAGCCGCTTCCGCCTGAGCAGCGTCTTTGGTCTGCAGCCAGACTTTCCCGAGTAAGTTATAGAACAGGGGATTTTTGGGAGAGGCCTCAATCTGTTTCAAGATGCGGTCTCGAGCCT
Organism: Nitrospiraceae bacterium; assembly: GCA_025934615.1. Classification (GTDB taxonomy): domain Bacteria; phylum Nitrospirota; class Nitrospiria; order Nitrospirales; family Nitrospiraceae; genus JAICXS01. Next base: position 3,532 of record JAICXS010000269.1, on the reverse strand, counting down.
CTTTTGCCTTGCCTTGCGTCAATTTGATCGCGGCGATCTGATCCAGCGGTTCGATGGCGTGCGGATTGATCGCCAAGGCTTCTTCAAAGTGGGCGATGGCCCCAGCGTCATTCTTTTCGTTCCGTTCGATCAGGCCCAAGCGGTACCGGCTGACCTGTTCGTTCGGGAGGGCTTTCGCGATGGACTCAAACGTCTGCTTCGCTTTCTGAATTTCATTCTTTCTCAAGTACGCGTCGCCCAAGATCGTCGCGGCGACTAAATCTCGCCCATTCAAACGTAGCGCGGCCTGGGCCTGTTCAATCGCCAAATCGGGAGACCCTTCTGCCAAGTGAATGGTCGCCAAGGCCGTACGTGCTTCCCGCAAGTTCGGCGCCAACTTCACCGCTTCGGTCAGTTCACGGCGGGCTTGCGGGATATCGTTCTTTTGGGCGTACGCAAGCCCTAAAATATGGTGCGCGCCCGCGTGTTGCGGTTCATCTTTGAGGACGCCCTGCAAGATCTCAATGGTCTCATCGGCCTTGCCGCGGGCAAGACGAAGCCGGGCATCGAAGTATCTCGCGGAGAGATCTTTTTTGTTTTTCTCGGAAATGACTTGTACCAGTTTATCCGCCTCATCGAGCTTCCCGAGATCCAAATAAAAATCGATCAGTTTATCGCGAGCGATAGTGGACGAGGGGTTGACCTCCGAGGCGTGTTGAAAACTTGCCAAGGCTTTCTCGCGTTGGCCGGTTTGCTTGTAGAACTCGCCTAGGATCAGTTGCGGCGTTTCATCCTTCGGTTTCAGTGCGGCTAGCTTCTGGTAAGTGGCTTCGGCCTCAGGCCACTTATTGGCTAATTGGTAATATCCCGCTAATTTAAAGTACAGAACATCTTTGTCGGGGGCCACTTCGAGCGCGTGCTTGTATTGCGTTTCCGCTTCATCCGGCTTGCCCGTGAGCAACTTGAAGTCTCCCATAGCAACGATGGCGTCGATCGACTTCGGGTCTGCAGCCAACGCTTCATTCAACGCCCGTTCCGCCTCGGGGACATTCTTCATCTGAAGGTAGGCCTGAGCCAGCGTCAGGTAGGTCGGAATGTGTTTCGGGTCTAATTCAAGAGCTTTCTTGAGCTCGGCAATACCTTTTTCGAATTCTTTTTCGCTGATCAAACTTTGACCGTGGAGGATCAACCCTTGCGTGTTCTGAGGCGTGGAAGCCAGGACCACTTCGGCGTGCTCGCGGGCTTTACTCGGCTGTTGACTCAGGAGATACATTTCACCCAATTTAAGCTGCGCGTCTTGATTCGACTGATCCAGCTCAACTGTTTTGCTCAATTCACCAAACGCGGCCTGAAGATTGGGAAGACCGCCCAGCTTTAAATACGTCAAGGCCAGCCGGTAATGTGCGTCGGCATCTTTCGGATCAATTTGTACGACGTTCTTCAATTCGATCAGCGCTTCCTGGTATTGCGCCTTTTCATAGTAGGCCAGGCCTCGCTCCCGGTGCTTGGCTTTTTTGGCTTCGGGTGAAAACCGATCGCAGCTCACAAATGGAACCGCAGCGATGAACATGATAAGCCCCGCGGCGATGAGAGAGCGAACGCGCATGGAAACCTCCTACTGAGAAACAACCAGGGAAGCCATAGACCCATCCTTAAGCTTGGCCTGAAGCAGGCGCCGTGTCAGCATACTAAGTATGGGAACACACAATTATCTGGTATAATCACGGGCCGGTCAACAATATTCAATGCTTCTAAAGAAGAGACCTATTCTCCGAATGGTGCATTGGTCACCGACCGTCAATCTGAATATCCCCATTCACTGATACGAACCTACCTTCGTTTATCCTAGGAATTGCATAATATGGCACAGATTGCGTCCCAATTGCAGAGTGAACTACGCGTCGAAGCGGGTCGGCGCCGCACGTTTGCGATTATCAGTCATCCCGATGCCGGCAAGACGACCCTGACAGAAAAATTACTCCTGTACTCGGGCATGATTAGGACAGCCGGCATGGTGAGGGGGCGCAAAGGCGGAAAGGTGGCAGCCTCGGACTGGATGGAGATGGAGCAAGAGCGCGGCATTTCCATTACGGCCTCAGCGATGCAGTTTCACTATAAACAGGCGGTCATCAATGTGTTGGATACACCCGGCCACCAAGACTTCTCGGAAGACACCTATCGGACGCTGACGGCGGCCGACAGCGCCATCATGGTCATCGATGCCGCCAAAGGTGTCGAGGCCCAGACTCGCAAGCTTTTTCAAGTCTGCCGATTGCGGCAGATTCCCGTGTTGACGTTGATCAATAAGATGGACACGCCGGGTCGCCCACCCCTGGAACTTATGACGGAAGTGGAGGACGTGCTGGGCATCCAAGCCAGTGCCGTCAATTGGCCGGTCGGCTCAGGCAGTGACTTTGCCGGTGTCGTGGAGCGAGCTACTCACCGCATGCTGCTCTTCTCGAAAACCGGTGTGGGCGGCTCGACCAAAGCGCAGATGGTCCAGGCGACGCTTGATGGACTGGAAGCCGAGTCGAGATTGCCTCAGCATATTCGGGAGCAGGTTGCCCACGATTTGGAACTATTGGAAGTGGCGGGGAATCCCTTCTCACGCGAGGCGTTTTTGCGAGGCGAGGTGACGCCCGTGTTTTTTGCGTCCGCGTTGACGAATTTCGGAATCGAAAACTTTTTTGATGCATTTGTGGCTTTGGCGCCTTCTGCCCAAGTCCGCCTCGCCGATGGCTCCGGCGGCATCGAGGTGCCGATCGATCCTATCGAGACGCCGTTCAGCGCATATGTGTTTAAGCTGCAGGCCAATATGAATCCACGCCATCGGGATAGCACGGCGTTCCTCCGTGTGTGCTCTGGCCGATTTGAGCGAGATATGGTGGTTAAGCACCACCGCTTGGGGACGGAGGTGCGCCTCTCGCGTCCGCATAGCCTTGTCGCGCAAGCGCGTAACACGGTGGATATCGCCTACCCCGGGGACATCATTGGCATCATCAATCCAGGGACCTTCGCAATTGGCGATACGATTTCATTGACCGACGGATTTAATTTTAAGCCGCTACCGCAATTTCAGCCCGAAATGTTCGCCCGCATCCATCCCACGGACGTAGGCAAACGCAAAGCGTTCGATAAGGGCATGATGCAGATGGCGCAGGAAGGCACGATGCAGATTCTGCGGAGTCTTAGCGAATTGGACTCGTTCGTCGCAGCGGTCGGCCGACTGCAGTTTGACGTGTTGCAATATCGATTGCGTCAGGAGTATCGGGTTGAAACCGTCCTGACGCCACTGCCGTTTGAATGCAGCGCCTGGCTGGTAGGCGATCCATCGACGTTCAGATTGCCCATGGACGCCCTGATTGTCAAAGACCGGTTAGATCGCCCCGTCATTCTCTTTCCCACCCAGCGCTCGAAGACATTTGCCCTTGAACGCAATCCGGACCACCGGCTGCAAGATATGGGATAGCCTCATGTACACGGTTGCCATCCGTTAAGCATGCAGCACTTGGGCCACAATGCCGGTTCGCGTGGTGCATTTCGTTTTGTCCAT
>JAICXS010000091.1 GCA_025934615.1 Nitrospiraceae bacterium | reverse complement strand
GGACACCGCGCGCACGAAGACAGAAGCTCGAAAAGTAGTTTAAATTGTTGTGCGTCGATTCACGAATGTCATAGGCAAAGCCGGTGACCAGGAGAGCGGCGCCCAACGCCGACGATTGCGAGACCTGCAGGCCGGTTCCATTGAGCGTCGCCCCTTGGCCGGATACCGCCACGAAGAGCTCACTGCGAGTCGGATCTAGAACGACTCCCAGCAAGACCCGCCTGCGATACTCCAATCCAATTGAAACGCAATAGACCGGGAATCCATGCGCAAAATTGGTGGTCCCGTCTAGAGGATCGATGATCCATTTATACGGCGATGTCCCGCCCGATTCCATGCCGCGTTCTTCCGCCAGAATATCGTGATGTGGATAGGCGCGGCGAATGGTATCGATGATGGCTTGTTCCGATTCTTTGTCGGCATCGGTCACCAGGTTCACCGCGTTTTTGTGTTCGATCTGGAAGCCGGTGCGGGTATATTTGAGGAGAATCTGTCCGGCAATGCCGGCTGCTTCAATCGCCGTGGCCTTAGCCCTTTCAAGTTCGGCGTCGGAAGGAAATGATTCATCGTGCATCGAGCGATCTTATCATAGATAGAGCGCCGGACGAGCTCGTCATCAGTCTTACAGGATCGCTCTGATTTCTAGAAAGAACGCCGTATTCGGCTCCAGCCGGCCGAAAAATGACGTTTGTTGTCCATTAAAAATGTCCCATCCGATGTATCCCCGCCACACGTCGGTAAACGCGTAGGCCAACGACGGGCGTATAAAAAAATCGCGGCGCGGCAAATTCAACATGCCGAGTAGCTCTCCCTCAAGTGTCTTATTCAACCAGGTGGCTTTGATTCGGCTCGTAAACCCACCCTGATACTGATTGAGTTGTTGATTAAACGTATCGCTCAACACCGCCACGTTTCGCGCGACGGGGTCCTGAATGGCAAACGGATCGTGGAAATTTACGATCACACGTTGGTAGGCCTGGACATTGATGTTTACATCTTCGGTTATGTCCCGATCGACACCAAGCACATACATGAAATAAGGATTGATGATGAACGGATCCGTGCCGCTCGGGTCTTGTGTCTGCGCATAGGCCATTTCACCACGGACGCCATAGCGGCCAAAATTTTTGGCGAAGTCTGCGCCAAAGACATTCAGGCGAGTATGGACGAGCTGCGCTTGGACCGGGGAGAGCGGACGGCCGATGGGAATGACATTCAAGCCATAGTAATAGCTGATCGACCAATCGATGATTCCGCCGGTATGGTCCAGCTTGGCCGCAAATCCTTGATCGCTCCATTTGCCTTGCGACCGTTTATCTTCAGTAATTTGGAAGCCCGGAGTTTGGCTCAAGGGGATGGTGCTCGGATTGAAGATCGGTAGCCAAATGAGCGACAGCGTATAGTCGCCGCGATAATAGTTCGTCCTGATTCCAACCGTTCCGATACGCCGCTCCTCCTCATCCCGCGCCGACAGTAAGGTAAAGTCTTTGGGGGTAAGATTGTCCGTCGGATTCAACGCGTCGGCTCGCCCCCATGGAATATTCTGCTTGCCGACACGCACATCGACCGCGCCCAGGTACAGGTTGGAGTAGGCTTCAATGAGACGGCCCTGTGCCGGCTCTCGACGGTCGCCTAAGTCCTGATCCTTCAACCGCGCTTCGACCTTGGCGTCGCCCCACGTACCGAACTTCGGTTGGAACTTGGGTTGAAAAGTCAGACCTGGCAGATTGTGGTTGCCGTCCAGCCGTTTTGACGCGGAGTAATAATCGAACCGCGCATGCCCGCCGATTCCGGCTTGGTCGATCCATTGCCGCCATGCTGGAACATCAGCTTCCTCCGGTGCTCCGACGGAAAAGAATGAGGACGGAGATGGTGCTTGTGTGCCTTGACTTGCCGGTTCGGTCTTCTGTGTCGGCGCAACCGGTTCCACAGGTTCAGTTGGAGTGGGACTAACCGGAGGAACTGCCGGAGCGGACTTCGAATCCGTCACGGGCGGCGAAGGTTTGATCGATGGGGCAGGCGCCTTCCGAGCAGGCGCCTCAGCGAAAGCGGGCGGCCCGGATAAGAAGAGCAACAGGAGTCCTACCAGGATGCTCAAAAAAGTCGCCAATTACACCCGCCCGACCCAAGTGTTGTCGCACTCGCCCACACTGCGCCTGCCAAGACAGGGGCTCTGCCCGAAGGACCCTCTCTTTCCTGAAACAAGGTCGCGGGCGAAGAGAATATCGCAGGCGTACCGCCATTTCAGCCGCCCAATGCTGAGCCGACCACGATCTGCTCTTCCCCATTGGTACGTTGAGGGCGTCCGCTGCGGCGAAGAGGTCGCGCCAACTTGCTGCGCGTTACGGTGATGGTGAGGAAGCGGAGTTCCATAATTCCAAACGAAGCCCGGAAAGGGGCGCGTCTCGGCGCGCGTGGGGCGTGACAGGTGTGATCCCGGTTTCTTCAGCATCCTGCAGACGAAATTATTTTTCACGTTCCAGATACCGCGTCGTGAAAAAATCATCAGGCACTGACTGACTGGCGTCCAAGAGGTCGAACGCCAGCTCGGTGCGGTGGCCGGTCTGATGATTGATCACTTCTCGACGCAGGGCCCACCACTTGTGCCCTTTCGTGTCAACTTCCTTAACGGCAGGAACTACTTGGGTTTTCAGCAGGCGGCCTGAACCATCGTAATATTCGGCTTTTTTTTCCATAAAATTGCTTGTGCGCACCCAGACCACCCATTTCGAGTAGCCGTAGTCTTTTTTGATTTGCTCATTCGCCGGAGTCGATTCGACGACGTAACATTCTTCTCCATCGATCATCTCGCGTCTCAGAAGCTGATGGCGATACGTATCGACGACCGGCAACAAAATGTCGCCATACGAGAAGTCCGAGCCGACAAAGCTGTCCCTCTTGTTGTTCGCCACTAATCGGCGCACTTTCTTCAGCGCCGGCAGGTAAATCCACATGTCATCGTCGCTCTGGTAGTGTTGAACCTGAAGATATCCCGTGCCCTGCACATCGCCGGGAAACAGAAAACGAATAAGCAATTTCGTATCGATGCCGTTCGCTTGAAGTATCGACGCGCTCCGCATCTTCCGGACGCGTTGCTGTCCCTTCTCGTTGGTCAAGGTCATCGTACTTTCATTGAGCAAATGAGGCACCTTTCCCGCATAGAAATTCTTTTCCATGATGTCGTGACCGGACAGTTCAGCCGAATACGCCTCCCAAGGCGATAGGGCGAGAAGCAAGATGCGCAATCCCATACTCCACATACAGCACAATTTGATGTTCGCCATGGTTGCGCCGGACTCCTTCTCCGTAATGGATGACCGTCAAGCTGGGGTAATGGGTGCGGCAAAGTCCTTGATCGTGTTCCCCGCAAACGGCTGAGGGATAAAGACGAACTTCGGCCGGCTCGCATAGAGCATGGCCGGGAGAATGACTATGGCTGCCAGACAACTCACCGCCATCGCGACGGCCACGAGAAACCCCAAACGGGCATGCATGCCGAAGCCGGTCAGCATCAGGACTGAATAGCCGGCACCGACGGCCAGCGCAACATAGATCACGGCCTTCCCCGCCGTGCCGAGCGTCACGAGCAAGGCTCTGTTTTCATCGCCATACCGCTGTACCTCTTCACGCAGTCGATAGATCACATAGATGGCATAATCGGCTCCGACCCCGACCGCCATGGCGGAGACGGCTGCGGTCCCGATATCGAGCCGCACGCCGGTCCACCCCATGATGCCGAAGTTGGCGATGACCGCCAGCACCAGGGGAATCAGCACGAAGGCGCCCGCGAGCGCGGAACGCAGCACAAGCGACGAGATGAGGTAGATACTGGCGGCGATGACGCCGATATTGAGCAGTTTCCCTTTGACCATCACGTCATTCAACGCCGCTCCTTGAGCCATGCCGCCCCCGATACTGACCTTGTACTCTGGAGGAAACTGTTGTGGAATGATGGCGCGTAAATCGCCGATGATGTGCTCGATCGCGGCCGTGCTGTCGGTTTTCAGGTACGCCCAGATCACCGCCGACCGATAGTCGTAGTCGACATAGGTATCGAAATCGCCGGGATCCCCGGACATCGAATACAGGAAAAGATATTGCGCGTTCAGCTCCCGGCTCTCCGGCAGTCGTTCAAAAGCGGGATCATCGGCATGCATGGCACGATTCATCTTTTTCAGGAAGTCAGCCAATGATTGAGTTTTGCCGACCAAATCATAGTGCGCGCCCATATAGGTTTGCATCGCGTCCATCGCGTACAGGACGGATGGATTTTTGATGGAGTCGGCCTCGGGGCCCTCAATCAACACATACAGTGTGTTCGTGCCCCCCATGCCGGCATTCAATGGAACATCCTCGAGGCGCACCGGACTGTCGGGAGAAAAATTCCCTTTGAGGCTGTTATCGACCGTCACTCTGCTCATGCCCAACACCAACAGTGCCGCCGGCACCGCCAGAATGCCGAAGATGAGATGCCAGCGTCGATTGAGGATCACCATGGCAATGGCCTGAACCGGACGATCAAGCCAATCGGCGGAACGCTCACGCTCGGTCTCGTACCGCCGTGGCGCCGGCAGAAGCGAACGAAATGCCGGAATGAAGGTCATCTCGAGCAGCATAGCGGAAAAGATTCCGATGGCCGTAAAGATGCCGAATACCCGGATCGTCAATGTAGGAAACGCCGCGAGCGCAAGAAAACTCATCACCGCGATACTGCCTGCGGTCACCATCACCGGACCGATCTTCGTGAAGGAGGCAATGACGGCCTGCTCACTGTTATGCAGCCGCCCATACTCTTCGTAGTACCGCTTCAGGATTTGAACGGAATGGCCCGCCGCCACCGCCATGATCAAGATCGGCGTCGTGGCATTGAAGGTGTCCATGGGAATCGACAGGAGACCCATCACGCCGAGCCCCCAAATCACGCTCATGAGGGCGGTGAGGATCGGGACGAGCAGGCCCTGCATGGACCGAAATGACAGGTAGAGCACCGCCATGATGATGGCCAGGGCGGCAAAGAAGAGATACGCCATTCGTTCGGAATAGATTTCGAGCCAGGCCAGATTGATAGAAAGGCCACTCTGATAAATCCGGACCGTGTCGTCCCGCTCAGGATCGACGACCGTCTCCACGCGTTCTTTGATCGCACGATACCCCTGGAGGTCTTTTCCGAATGTGAAATCGGCAATGATGGCCGCCATCGTGCCCCGTTGAGACACGATGGAGTCGACATAGATGGGATTGGCATAGACCGCCTGTTTCAGTCGAGCCATCTCTTCTGCATTTTCCGGCACCGCCTCCATCAGTTGGTGGACCGCCATGCCGTCCTCCGTCCCTGCAATGTCTTTCGCCTTGCGTGACGCCAGGCTGATGACATTGCTGCGCACGACGCCGGGAATCTTCAAAATGCCGTCGGTGAGCCGGACCAATTTGGCCAAGATAGCCGGTTGAAAAATATCGCCGGTGACGCTTTCCACACCGATCACGACTAAATTCCGTCCGCCGAAGATACGTTCGATTTCGTTCGTTGCGATCACATAGGGATGCGCTTGAGGAAGATTGTCGTTGGGATCGACAATGACGCGAAGGCTCCCGATCTGCATGGCGAAGAAAGCCGAGACGGCGAGTGCCGCTGCGATGACGACGAGCCGATGGCGGACAATGGTGGTGATGTATCGATGAAACATCGTGCTGTCGGGAGAGAAGGCAGGATATCGTAGGGAGACGGAGGGGTCAAGAAGGAGGAAAAAGCTCTTGCCTTGGTAAGCAAGGCCTCAGTATTCTGCAGGACCTATGGCGAACCGAACAGGATCAACTGATCCGATTAAAATCCTGGCAGAGGATTTCCGGCGGCACTTGGAAATGTTTTACAAGCGGCTGAAATTGGCGCCCCCGTATGACAGTGTTGAGAAGGCAATTAAGTCGTTGACGATCGCGCTGACGGCGATGCCGGCAGAAGAGCAAATGCGAGTGATCGCCAATCCGGCCTTGGTATGGATTCAGTATCGGCAGGCCTTTGTGGACTCCGGACTCTCTTTCAAACACCGTGGGATCATTCTAGGACTGATCCGCTCCAATCAAACAACGGCATTGCCCGCCGAATATACGGCACTGCTTGACGCCTATACATCCGGCGATCGCTCTTCTCGATAGGTTGCACAATGAGTGCTATGAAGAGAGGGAAGACGTGGGAACGATGATCTGGCGCAAGTCTTCATAAGTCTGCGTCAGACGCTGATTCTCCAGACGATACGCCAGCGCGATCATCACGAGGCCGAACGCGAGGACAATCAGTCCGAGAGCTGTCACGCCGATACCGAGGAGAACTCCACCGAAAGAGCGAAATCCTCCGTTGATCAAAAATGCAATTACGAATCCCACCGTTCCGACCGCGACGGTCATGAGCCAGGCCAACGTCATGAGCGCGGAGGACCACGGAATCCGTTTGACGCCCTCGACACGCGTTTCAGACTCGGCTGGCTTGAGATGAATCGTCGCCTTCATCGGCCACATGGTGCGGACTCGGATCGAGAATAAATGATATTGGGGACGCAACACAATATAACGCTCGTCGGGAGAGAGGCGAGCGATTCCGTGCGCGAGTTGCACCAGACCATGCTGACGAAAGGGGTTAAGGTTCAAAGACGACGGAGAGAATGCAAAGCGGTCAATGAGTCGCGCGATGCCGCATCCGTAACGACTCAGAGGAACGGTCATGCTGTTGAAGTACAACCAATCCACTACCACGAGCGCCACAAGTACCACCGTTCCACATAAACTCGCGAGGAGCATGGCGCATCTTATCTCAATACGAGTGTCGGTCACCATCATACGTCGTCATCTTCCCGACCTGAAAAAATACCCATTGTCTGACAGGGCATCTCCGCGCGGAACTGGTTGACTCGGCCACGTATTTTCGCTACATTACGCACAGTTTTCTGCTTGAGGTGGGCCTTCCCGGCAGCGTCGACTAGGGTTTCCCGCCTGGTTTTATTCCACCATTTGTGCGTGATGCGCGTACGCCTGAATTTCTT
>JAICXS010000309.1 GCA_025934615.1 Nitrospiraceae bacterium | reverse complement strand
GGGCGAACGGCGAGCTGTGGAAGGGTCAGGGAGAGAAATTCTTGTTCCGTATACCCGTACTGATAAAGGGCCGCTTCGTTGGCCGCGTGCAAGGCAAACGAGCGAAGATCATACAGGAAAGTCGGCAGCGGGTTCTTTTCGAACACAACATTCACGACCGAACCCTCTTTCTGGTCATGAAGGTTATTACTGTCAGTATATCGATTTATCGATGGCCTGGCTGTCGGTGTCTCGTCATCGCTTGTGTCACCGAGGCTCGGACATTCGGTAAATATCGGCTCATCGCGTGCGATTGCGCGCACATCGGACGCGCGTCAACTACTTCCGTCCTCCCTGAAGAAGAGACAGGCTTGCCATGCAGTCAGCTCCAACCTTTCGTTGTTGGCGACCCGAGCCCCGGCTCGACGGTGCAGACGTGGCCAAACGTGTATGCCTGACTCTATTTGCTCGGCTGGGAACGACGATCCAACATACCGACGCGCCTATACTGGCTCTAGACATTCTCCCCCGGCATGAACTCTGCCGAAGAACTCTGCTCAGTATTTCGTCGCTCCCAACCGATGCTCCTTGCACTTGAAAGTGCGCCCATTACGGTCGCCACGATTATTCTGGCCGTGGCAAATCTTCGCCTTCCACCATCTCATACACCGTTCCGCTCGTGGCTTGGCTCTCGCGAGCTACGATCGGATGTTCACTGAGATCTTCACGCAGGGCCATATTATCCAGCCGACTGGCTGCCTGCAGGCCTGTTTTTCCGGGACGGTGGAGATTCATCTCATGGACCATCGTCCGTTCCTGTTCAGCGGATGAATAGCTGCTGATGCCAGGCCCTGACTGACATCCGAGTCCCAACACCATTGGCAAGGTAAGCATTATGAGCTGTGCTCGCCTGTTCATACGTTCCTCCTTTCGGTCATCGCTTCAAGCAGTTCCAGATTCTTTCTGATTGACTCCACCAGAGACTTTCCGACGTGTCCCCTGAGTGGAAAGGCTCCTTTCGACTCTCCTGCTCTACTGCAAATATAATAATTATTCTTACAAGGGCAAGGGTGAAGGCCGCCGGCTTCGCAATCGACAGGAGAGCCAGCCCTGATAAACCGGGCATTAGAGGCTGGCCCTGAAAACGCGTCGCGGTCGGCTCGGGATCACCCCTTTGGGCTAGGCTGCCATATGACATGGATGAGGCAGTGGAAGTTAACCTGCTTCGCTTCGTGTTGCATGTGATCGTCGACGTGGGGCATGACCCAAGGCTCCCTGTCTCCTCCTTCCGTCCTACACCGATGTCAACTCTGACCTGATACTTTGATGTTTCTGGTCTTGGTACGCTTTTTGAGTGTTCTAGAACGGGACCAAATGGATACAGTCGGCACGGGGGCATACGAGGAGAAAAGCTTCAAGGACATCCGGATTGTCCATGCGATGGAGGGGCGGATTCGGATCCTTTATGCTCGCGCAACGGACCCGCTCTATGCCTCGACTCTCGTCCAGCGGCTCTCCGCGATTCCGGGTGTGGATTTCGTGGAGGCCAATTCACGTATCGGCAGCCTCGTCCTATACTACGATCCCGAGTATGCGGCGTCCGTCGATTTTTATGGCGCCATTGCCTCCGAGTTCGGGGTGTCGCTTTTAGATCTGGTGCAGTTGGCGGAGGCGGTGTCGGGAGGGTCTCAGCCCCAAAGTAGTGCCGAGTCCGTGTGCGAGGATCCGGCCGACCGTCCCTTTAGCAGTAGCACGAGCATTCTTCATCAGACAGCCGGCCGCGTGCGCCTTCTTGTCCCGGCGCTTGGACAATGGCCGGACCTCGCCCCGCGGCTTGTTGACGGACTCTGCCGTCAGAACGGCGTGCGGGAAGCAGCCTTCAACCTCCGTTGTCGCAGTGTCACGATCCTTTACGACCCGACCCTGTGGAGTGCCGAGCAGCTCTGCCTGACGGTCCAGTCCCTGCCGCTGGATACGCTGTCACGTTCGGAACCTCCCCTCATGTCTGCGCCGACCGCGCTGGATCAAACATCGGGCCCGGAGTTGTGGTTGTCGTCGACCGGCTTGGCCTTGTCCGTACTGGCTGAGCCGGTCGCCGCAGTCGCGCTGCCGGTGCTGCTGCTGCTCAGCGCATTGCCCATGCTGCAGCGCGCGCGACATGCCGTCGCTCACAGCGATCTCAATGTGGACGTGCTCGACGCATCGGCCGCCTCCCTGTTGACGGCACACGGCAATCTGCCGATGGCCCAGTTCATGGTCTGGCTGATCAATATCGCCGATTACATCCGCGATGCCACCATGATGCAGTCGAAGAAAGCGATCGAGCAGGTGCTGGCCTTTCGGGAAAGCGAGGCCTGGGTCGTGCGAAATGGCGTGGTCAGTCGCATGTTGGTCCGCGACGTGGACCTGGGCGACACCGTCATTGTCTATCCCGGCGAACGCATCCCGGTCGATGGGACCGTCTCCGGAGGTCACGGACTGGTCGATCAAGCGACACTGACTGGTGAGTCGGTGCCGGTCGAGAAACGATCAGGCGATCAGGTCTTCGCCTCCACCGTCGTGCGGGATGGCAAACTTTCGGTCACGGCCGAACGAATAGGGAATGAAACAGAAGCGGCCCGTATCGTGCGTTTGGTCGAATCGGCGCCGGCCCGAGAAACGAAAATTCAAAACTATGCCGTCAAGTGGGCCAATGAACTGGTGCCGTACAGTTTCTTGGGGGCCGGCATTGCAGGAGGACTGTTGGGCGGAGGGCTGCCGGCCGCGGCGGCCGTTCTCATCGTCGATTACGGCACCGGAATTCGCATTGCGGCTCCGACCACGGTCTTGTCGTCGATGACAAAGGCGGTCCGCCACGGCATCTTGATCAAGGGCGGCCGGCACTTGGAGACGCTGGCCGAAGTCGATGCGATCGTGTTCGATAAGACCGGCACACTGACCAGCGGCGAATTGGAAATTGGCGAAATTTTTCCCTATGGAACATCCAGCGATGAAGTCCTGAAGTGGGCAGCCGCGGCGGAACAACGATTCAACCATCCGGTCGCGCACGCGATTGTGCGGGCGGCCGAACGGCGGCACTTGACCATCCCGGACCGAACGGATTCGGACTATACGATTGCGCTCGGTGTCGAAGCGACGGTGGACGGGCATGAGGTCTTGGTCGGCAATCGACGCTTCATGGAACAACAAGGCGTCGGCTTGACCTCGAATGCAGAGGACGATTTTGAAGGCATCCATCGAAGAGCCCTCTCTCCGTTGTGCGTGGCCTTCGACGGCCGCCTGATCGGTCTCCTGGGCTATGCCGATCCCATTCGTCCAGAAACGCGGGCCGTCATTCGTGAGATACGGAGCCGAGGCATTTCGAAGATTATCATGCTGTCCGGCGATCATGAGGCGGTGGCTCAACGCATCGCGGCCGAGGCAGGCATTTCAGAGTGCATTGCGGAAGTCTTTCCCGGACAAAAGGCAGAAGTGGTCCAGCGGCTTCAACGCGAGGGATACAAGGTGGCAGTGGTAGGCGATGGCATCAACGACTCCCCGGCACTCGCCCATGCGGACGTGGGGATTGCTGTTGAAGGTGGAACCGATATCGCGCGAGAAACGGCGCATGTCATGTTATTGCACGGTGGCTTGTGGAAGATACCCATTGCCATCGACATTAGCCGGGAAGCGGTTGCCTTGATCAAGCAAAATTGGCGCATCATTGCGATCCCCAACAGTGTCGCGCTCGTCGTCGCGGCTATGGGATTGTTGGGTCCCATCGGCGCCACGATTCTCAGTAACGGTTCGGCGATCATCGCGACACTGAACGGATTACGTCCGCTGCTCGGCAGCGCTACGCCGCCGGCGAGGGACCGGACAACCGTTGGACACGGCGGAGCACTACGATTCGCATCGTAAGCGAGTCCGGAGGAAATATGGAACTCTTGGATCGGTTATC
>JAICXS010000007.1 GCA_025934615.1 Nitrospiraceae bacterium | reverse complement strand
TCCCGCACGGCGCCCTCGCCGCCCTTTAGCCGACAGACGTAATGAACTTGTTTTTGGACCGACACGACACCGTCGGCCGGCGTGGCAGAGAATCCCACGGCCTGGAGCGTTTCTAAATCGTTAACATCATCGCCCATATACGCGACGTCCTCGAGCCGAATCTGATGGTGGGCCGCAATCTCGCGCAGCCGCGACAGTTTGTCGAAGACACGTTGATGAACCTCGGGAATCGCCAGTTTTTCACCGCGCCGGGCGACCAGCTTGGTCTCCTCCTGCGTAATCAATGCGGTGATCAACCCGGCGCGCTGCAATAATTTAATGCCCATACCGTCTCGCGTGTTGAATTTTTTCAATTCATCGCCAGATTCTGCATAGTACATCCCCCCATCGGTCAGCACGCCATCGACATCGGTGGCAAACAAGCGGATATGCTTTAACGCTTGCCGCATGGCGCCTTTAGAATTGGGAGAACTCTTTGCTCGCGCGCGTACCATGAGGCGATATTAGCAGAGGGTTCTAATCAAGACAACTTGAAGGAAATGCTTCTCGTCAATGCGAGAAGAACCGCAGGTCCGCCTCAACCATTTCATGCACTAACTCTAGGAAAGAAACGCGATGGCGCCATCCCAGGCATCGCTTGGCCAACGCGGAATTGCCCAGTAAGGTTTCAACATCGGCTGGGCGGAGAAGCTGAGGATCGATGTCCACATAATCATAGTAGGGAGTGTCTTAATCCATTAAGAAGGCGACTGACCACTCTGTCTTCGGTTCAAATTCAATCCATGCGCACCAGATATCCGAACTTATTGTTCAAAAAATGAAGCACCTTGTTTCCACCAAAGAAGCGCGAGCCACGTAGCTAAATATATTCCTTTGTCGATTGTCGCGCATTCCCTCAACAATATTGGCAGGTAAGAAGCAGCCGCTCAGCATAGTTGGGTGGTCAATCTAAGTTTTTCTATATTGGAAATGAACTGGCTAGTTTTTTATAGGTATCCAGTACCATCGACTGCGCTTTCTATCAAGCTATTCAGATCATCAATAGGTACATACCCTAACCTAACCCATCCTGCTACTCCATCTTATTTGCGCCCGTTTCGGCGACGAGCTGATTGGCGGAAAACAACGACTCGATGGTGCCCGCATCGGTCCACCAGCCTTCCAGGACATCCCAGGTCAATTGACCGGCTCGGATGTAGGCGTTGTTGACGTCCGTGATTTCCAACTCGCCCCTGCCTGACGGCTTCAGGGTTTTGATAATCTCAAAGACGGCTGAATCGTAAAAATAGATTCCCGTCACAGCGTAAGGCGAGCGGGGGTTGTGGGGTTTTTCCTCGATGTTGACCACGTGTTTTCCTTCAAGAACGGGAACCCCGAACCGCTGAGGATCTTTGACTTCCTTCAACAGGATCTTCGCCCCGCGCTTTTGTTCACGGAATGCCCGGGCCGCCTGAAGAATGTTCCGTTCGATGAGGTTATCCCCCAGTACGACACAGACCGGCTCCCCGTCCGCGAAGTACTCCGCCAGTCGTAACGCATCGGCAATACCTCCTTCGCCTTCTTGATAAGTATAGTTCAGGTGTCGGAGGCCGAACTCTTTGCCATTGCCCAAGAGTTTGAGAAAATCGCCGGCGCTGTTTCCTCCCGTCACCAGTAAGATCTCTCGAATGCCGGCATTGACCAGCGTCTGAATTGGATAATAGATCATGGGCTTGTTGTAGACCGGCAGCAAATGCTTATTCGTCACGCGCGTCAAGGGCGACAGCCGCGTGCCGAGTCCTCCCGCTAGAACGACACCTTTCATAATTCCTCCCGTCGAATGTACGTGAGGGTGAGTCTCGGAAGAAGAGATTTCTCCTACTCAGCCTCAACCTTCTTCAAATCGCTCATCTTCCACGCCCGCGCGATACGGTCTTCTTCGTCACGGCCGCGGCGGTCGGTGAGCGAGAAGAACGAGGCGTAGAGTTCGGGATCGCGGCAGAGGAGCAGTCGCCCTTTCAGCGCTTCCCGCTGGAGCAACACGTTTTCCGTCACATTCAGGAAGACCAAGTCCACTCGTTCGATGCTGAGGGTATCCTGAATGATCCCGAGCAGGCGCACGCGTTCATCGAAATCCGGCGTATGATTCAGATAGACCGCAACATCGAGATCGGAATCTATCTTCGGAATTCGGCCGTCGCGTCCAGGGCCGAAAACCGAGCGCAAATGCTATAAATGCCACGCCGCTCAGCGCCTCTTTCAAGCGTTCCAGATCAATGATTCTTGACATGCGCCTTTACTTCCGTAACAAAGGCTTCACATCGACGTGTTGTTTAATTGCAATACCATACGATCGATACATCCACACGTTCGTGTTGATCAACAAGAGAATTCCCGAACCGAACCATTGGAATATACCGATCGGCCGTTCTGATGATGTCCAGCTCTTGAAGTCGCCGCATCACGTCCGCAGCGGACGCGCGTTCGCCGATGTCGATCATCGCCTCAACGAGCACTTGCAAGGAGCGTTCGATGATTTTTGCTAGCCCCAATTCTTGACGAACTCGTCGTAGCTTGTGGGAAGATGTTCGCGTAGACGACGCAGCGTGTCTTCCATCTCCTCCAATTTTCTGGTGACGATGCCGTTTGTCATTCGGCGCGGGCGACATTTCGGAAATAGTCGATGGTCTTTTCCAAGCCGTCCTCCAATGACACGGTCGGCTCCCATCCAAGCAGCGTCCTCGCACGGCGAATGTCCGGACGTCGGACTTTCGGATCATCGACCGGTAACGGATTGTTTTGAATCGGCGACGACGATCCCGTGAGTTTGAGCACAAGTTGCGCAATATCCATAACCGTCAGTTCCCGAGGATTGCCGATATTCACCGGATCGTGGATCGTCTCGGACACTGGCTCGGCCGGCGACGAAAGAAATCCGCTTCGATCCGTGCGCTGCGCCACGGTCTTGTCTGAATCGATCATCAAAAGCCCGATGATGCCGCGGATCAGATCGTCGACATAACAAAAACTTCTCGTCTGCAGTCCATTTCCAAACACCGTCAGCGCCTTGCCTTGGAGCGCCTGGACAATAAAATTGGAGACGACGCGACCATCCTTCGGGCGCATGCGCGGGCCAAAGGTATTAAAGATGCGGACGATGCGCGTATCCAGGCCATGATAACGGTGATACGCCATGGTCATCGCTTCGGCGAATCGCTTGGCTTCGTCGTACACCCCACGTGGACTGAGCGGATTCACATTTCCCCAATAGCTCTCGGGCTGAGGATTGACTAACGGATCGCCGTACACCTCAGACGTACTGGCCAGTAAAAATCTTGCCCCTTTCGCTTTCGCCAGGCCCAAAGCTTTATGCGTCCCAAGCGCGCCCACTTTCAACGTGGCAATGGGAAGCTCAAGATAGTCTTGAGGGCTTGCCGGAGAGGCAAAATGCAGAATGGCGTCAAGCGGCCCATCCACATGCAGATAATCGCAGACGTTATATTTCACAAAACTGAAGCGTTCATGCCCTAACAGGTGCGCGATATTTTCGGGACGGCCGGTAATGAAATTATCGACGCAGCGAACATCGTGGCCCTGAGAAATGAGCCGCTCGCAAAGGTGACTGCCAAGAAAGCCCGCACCGCCGGTGATCAAAATGTGCATCTTTGGAAAGTCCAAGGTTAAGCAGCCACAATACTAAGCTTTAATCTCAACTTGTCACCCTAGAATTCTGCTTTTAGGTACCGTCCTATCGATCGTAAGTACTGGTCGAAATCATCTAGATGCTCACTCAGCTAGGCTAAAATAACCATGCAGTCCGCATAATCTTCCGGACTTCGGCCTCCCCGTTTCGCGGCGAGATGATTACAGATATCGAGTGCTGCTTCAGAGGCAACGATTAGTAAGTACTTGCGCTATTCGTTGTTTTCGCATCCGAAAGGAAGCCGTCCACACTGACGGAAGCATGCTCCCGTAACTGCCGGCAGGCGCTTCTGAGATGGCCTGCGAGTTCACACAGCCGTTCCACATTGACGTCACTCACCAATCGCCTCTTGAAGATACCGGCGGGCGAAGGGCGCAAAGTCACAATACTCATCCCACGTCCTGACACGAAACACATCCAGAAACTCGTCGTCTCTCGTGAAGAGCAACCGACCCTTCAGTACGTGATAACGAAAGGCGAGCGGCGTTAGAATACTTGATGGAGGCGGGAAGCTCAACCGTAAGTTTGAGTCAATACGTGCCGATACACGGCAATAGTCTCATGAGCCGTCCGGCTCCAGGGGAATTTTGCGGCTTGCGACAAGCCGCGTTCACGTAGGCGCTGCCGAAGCCCCCCGTCCATCAGCACGCGCTTCATCTCTTCCGCAAACCCTTCGACATCCTCCGGATCTCGAAGCAGCGCAGCCTCTCCGGCCACTTCAGGAAGTGATGAGGCATTTGAACAGATGACCGGACATCCGCATGCCATGGCTTCTAAGACGGGCAAACCGAAACCTTCATAGCGGGATGGAAAGACAAAGACGGTCGCATGTTGGTAGAGATCGATCAAGCGTTCATCGCTCACGATTCCGGAAAACAGCACGTGCTGACCAATGCCGGCTTTTGCGATACGGTTTCGTATATCCTCACGCCGGCGAAAGTCACCGGCAAAAACGAGATCATAGGTGGTTTGGAGAGGTTGCGGCAGAAGACCGAACGCATCGATCAGCGTCTCGACATTTTTTGTAGGATCAGCGCCGCCCACGCATAGAATATATGGTCTACTTTTTGGCGCGGAGGTTTGTTCAGCGTCATTCCGAGGATGAAATCGATCCAAATCCACACCAGGATAGACGACGGTGATGCGGTCATCCGGAAATCCGAGATGCCGAATAATGTCACGCCGAGACGCTTCTGAAATCGTCACGACATGATCAATCGTTGTACGCCGATCCGGCATAAGAAGACGTTCGATCGCATGGGGTCGCGTTCGACCGGTCTGAAAGAGAAGAGGCTTCACATCATGAATGGTGACGATCAACTTGCCACGCTTCAACGCTACGCACGAGTCATAGGGCAGGTGTAATACATCATGTGTCCCGCAGAGCAACGGCGCGATCTGTTCCCATACCCGTCGCTTAAAGAACGGAATGCGAACAGTGCGATAAGTGATATTGTGATGAGGTGGTAAGCCGTTTATCTTCTCTGGCGTGACAATCTCATACTGATTCTCCTGGCCCACCTCACCTAGACCGGAGAGAAGGCCGCGGGTATAGCGGCCCAACCCGACATTGAAATCTTTTAGGTGCCACGCGGCAATGAGGATGTTCACAGAGCGAAGGTGGCGACGATGGAACGGTTACTTATTGATATGAATGGATCGACTGGATGGCCTTCCTTAATACGCATTCTTATGAAACATTCCCTTCCAAAGGGTTAGCCAAAGAATCTTTAAATCAAAAAGGATCGACCAGTGCTCAATGTAGTGCAAGTCGTACTCCAACCGCTTCTCCAATGACGTATTGCCACGCCATCCGTTTACCGCAGCCCAACCAGTGATTCCAGCTTTCATTTTGTGTCTGAGCATGTATTGAGGAAAGCTATCACGGAACCGCTCGATGAACTCGGGGCGTTCGGGACGTGGACCAACAATACTCATTTCCCCTTTCAAGACATTCCAGAACTGCGGCAGCTCATCAAGGCTTGTTTTGCGAATCCACGCGCCAATTGCCGTTCGACGCCCATCATTTGCTTCGGCCCACACAGGCCCAGTTTTTGACTCGGCATTCAATCTCATTGATCGAAACTTCAGCATCTCAAATGCTTGTCCGTCCAAACCCATCCTGATTTGTCGATAAAATACAGGTCCCGGCGAAGTGGCTTTCACAAGAATGGCCAGCAACGCAAATAGAGGAGAGGTCAGAAGAAGGGCCATGGCCGAACCCAATAGATCAATGCCACGCTTAATGACAATGTTCCAACCATGCAGGGGACTGCCTTGAAGAGTAATTACAGGCAAACCTTCGAACATCTCTGCGTCTGCGCGCAACGTCATGAACTCATAAATAGCTGGCACAACTTTTACCTCGGCCATTGTGGTCGCAAGATAGCCTAATATCTTCTCACCATATTGCTCGCTGTCCGGTGGCAAACAAAGAAACACAATGTCAATACCGGAAGATGTAATTTCGGCCAAATCGGTATAGGTGCCTATCACCGGAAAACCTTCCAATTTCTGTCCTAACTTCTCTGGATGTCGGCTGAGATAACCTCGGACATTTAAGCCCAGTTCCGGATGTTGACTCAGCGTACGCGTTAACCTTTGTCCAAGCTTTCCCGCCCCAATGACGAGGACATGTCGCTGGTTGAATCCTTGGCGTCGTGCAAACCGTAAGCCTTCCCGGAACACTACTCGAGAAAAACCAAGGGCGACCAGATTAAACACCCAAAAATACAAAAGCACGAGCCTGCTGAATTC
Organism: Nitrospiraceae bacterium; assembly: GCA_025934615.1. Taxonomy (GTDB): domain Bacteria; phylum Nitrospirota; class Nitrospiria; order Nitrospirales; family Nitrospiraceae; genus JAICXS01. The sequence continues at coordinate 7,460 of JAICXS010000007.1, read as the reverse complement.
AAATTGTCGATCAAAAAACGTTAAGGCGACGAGTACAAGTACTGAGATCGTATTCGCCTTTGCTAAATCGAGGAACTCCGCCAGATGTGTCCCCATCCTCCGTGGCCGATAGAGATTGAAGGCCTGAAAGGAAAGACCCCATACAAAGACAATAGGAATGAGAAGCCACAGGTATGGTTCTACCGGAGGTACACCCCTCGTAACCGGCTCTAAGACTCCTGAAAAACGCACCAGGTAGGCGGCAAGCCAGCACGTACAGATCAAGATCAGATCAAACAAGAAGAGGAGACTCTTCAGGAATTCAGAATGTCGTTTGAGCATAATACGCTTTGTAACACCTGCTACAACGCAACACCACTACGGCGTTAAATTGGCGCGTTTTTTTTCGACAATCGGTTTTATGGCCAATGCCGGCTCCATCGATCCCATGAGTACGGCTACTGATTGTACAAGAGCACGAGGGATAAAAAACGCAGGCGTGCATAATGCCGGAATGAAATCTCTCTGAAGGGACTTCAACATAAAAGGGGCAAACGAGAGTAGTATCAGAGCCCAGGCTACACCGCTGAGTCCAATGAATGCGTGTGACAGAAAGGAGGCTAAAGTCATGAGAACGGTAGACGGAACGAGTAGCAACTGCAGCTTCTGAGTAAGCGGCGTATGGGAGTCTTTGAAGGCCTTTGCCGGCGATTTCCTAATCGCCACCGTTCTCCAGTACGCGAACTTGTACTTCTTACGGATGTAATCCCACCATCGTGCGGGATGCTGATGGTAGACCCATGCCTTTGGATTGAACACCATCCGATATCCTTCCAGCGCCATTCGATAGGACAAATCTACGTCTTCTGCGCACGCAACGGGAAAGCCTGTATCAAAACCACCCATTTCTAGAAAGATCGAACGCCGGTAGGCTGCCGAATACGTATCAATAAAATCAATTGTGTCGGCTTTAGCCATCTTGTCGTACTTACCTTCATATTCCAGCTGGACGAATCGCGCAGTGATCTCACGTTGCTGTGTACGATAGGTCCCTTTCACTCCAACAAGCCGCGGATCAGAATCATAAGACGAGGTCATCTGGTCCACCCAGTCCGGGGCTGCAATGCAGTCCGCATCAGTGAACACAATGATCTCGCCAGAAGCCTCCAGGGCGCCACGATTGCGCGCCGCTGCAGGGCCCATATTTCTCGGTTGTTGAACAATCCGGATGTCGGGATACCGACTTAAAATCGAGAGGGTTTCATCCGTTGACGCATCATCAACCACCAATATTTCTAGGCTATCGTCTCTCGTGCTCTGCTTGAGAAGGCTATCCACGCAACGACCTATGGTCGCCTGGCCATTGTACACCGGCACAACGATCGAACATTTTATTGATCCACTGCTTTTTACTCTTTGATTCACACGCCTCCTTCAAAACAATATTCCAATGAACTTCTGTAATATCTCAGACGGCAATAAACCGCTCTCTCAGTAGAGCAACTGTACGCGGATTATGTCCCTTCTACAACTACCCCATATTCAGATCTTCAGTAGCATTCGACTTTCTTACTCATAATGGCAAAGTGAGCACAATCACGGTGTTCTCTACATTCTGAAGAATATTGAAAAAGGGTTTGATATGCAGGTCAATAAAAGCATCGCTAAACCGGCCTCGCTGTGGAAAATATGAATCAGTACCTTTAGCCCACCACCACGTTCTTTCTGCATTCAAAACGATCACAAGATTCTGCTCTACCGTCTTTACATCTAACGACCGCCCTAGCCGTTCATAAGCGTAACGGGCTTCAGGAACGGCTCCAGGATATCGTGTAATAAAGTCTTTCAACCAAGCAAGTACATGTTCCTTTCGAACGAACGACTCTCGATGTTCGCCGAGGAACGCGATAAAAAAAGCGCTGATGGCCTTCTTATACTCATCCTGCATTACGCCAAGATTCGCAAATGTATATAAACCATTGAGCCCGGTGAGCCCACTCAAAATGCCAGTGGTGTAGGGATCAGATAACAAGACTGTTCCAGGAGAAAGGTTCTTTAGTCCTTCCGCAACCCTTAGCTCATTCAATGTGTAATGAGAGAGCACGTGTGGTTCCGGCCAGTCGTCGCCATAGCTGTAGCGATAAAACTTCGTTTTAATGTACGTTTTGTCAGCGCCCAATCCGACTCCTATGCTCGCAACCATGAACGTCGCCACCAAATAGCGCTGACTTGGCACCACCATTGCGATTAAAAGTGTGGCTAGCAAAATAGCCGATGCAGTCGGCCATGGGGCGTAGGCTTCGAGATATGGATCACTGACGTTTCCACCCATGTAAGTAGCATGATACAGATATTTGGCAGCCAGAATTGTGTAGAGTAGCATCCACAAGCCATACTTAAGTGCCACTCGTCGGTCACCCGTCGTAAGATAATCACGGAGATCCCTATGCAACAGCACCGCCATTAGGCAACAGCCGAAAACCAGCGGGTAGTAGAGTCCCCTGTGGAAATATGGCACACCACTGAAGTCAAGTAGCAACAAAACGGAAGCAGTCGTCCAGGTAAACAGGAGTAGCGTGTCATCTCGCGTCAGACAAGCCTGATCAGTAGCTGAACATTTTAAAATGCGGAGAACGAGCATTGTAAGGTGCGGAACTGCGATCAGGATGAACAAGACATGAAGGGCGGGCGGTGCCAATCTTCCCCACTCTATCAGCGTTCCCGGATAGCTCTCATTGCTGTCAATTTGCCGGCCTAAAAACCACTCCGCCAGTCGCTGTAGCGTATCTGGGTTCTGAAGCGAAAGTAATCGGTATGATTTATATAGCAGAAGACAAAGTACCGCTATAGTTGTGCCGATTGCAAAGACGACAGCTTTTCTACGAAGTGAATCATTGTCGGACTGGTGCGAGCTTAGGATGATGACATAGCAAGTATAGGCGAGAAGGATCGAGGGCACATAGAGAAGCGCCTGTGCAGGATGCAGAGCAAGGGCAAGCAGTGAGAGCATGCCAAGCCATGCCGGCTTCCAAAAGACTGACATGTTGAACCGAAGGATAATTAAGACAAGGAATGCAGTTGGAAATAGATACATCCCAAGATCCTGAACGTTTGCTGTATGGTATCCGAGGATGAGCAGCGTAGAAATCCCAACGACAACAACCCCCGCATGGCTGAGCCTGACGGTGGAACACCTCTCGCAATTGATTATCACCGCAAGCATGACCAATGTGAGTGAGAAGAGGAGATCTCCATTAGTCGGGGAGAATAAATTCTGAAGGGTGACTACTAAAAACCCGAGAGCTATGCGAATTTGCCATTGGTCGTGAAGAAGGATTCGAAATAAACAATAGAGGCAAGCGAGACGAAATAAGCCGTTGTATATCGGAAGAACCCATTGTGAATGAAGGAGGTCATATCCGTACCAGTGATGCAGCAATGCCAAATGCACTTGCTGTACAGGTATATAGGAGTCTGCGGTGAACGGATTGAGAACATGAAATTTAGAAAGCTCAAGCGCTCCCTTCATAAAATGGACTTCTTGGAATATGTCACGTAGAGGAAATGACGTAAACTTTATGAAATAGAAATAGTAGAAAACCAATAGGAGTGGCGAAAGCAGTGCCACGGTAATAAGGTGCGGTCTCAGTGGGACTCCCCCGATAAGTTGACGTCCTCGATAGAAGCCTGCCAGAGAAAGAATGAAGAGCAGCGGGTAGGTATAGCTAAAATAGTCTATTAATAGGTCCCAGCGCTCAAGCTCTTGATAAAAGAGCGTAATGAAGACGAATCCAAAGAAGACAGCCGTCGTCAGGATTTGAGAGGTCGACATGAAGCGACCAGATCTCAGGGAAGGGCCGCAGCTTGTTATAAACAGTAAGCCCACTCCCATCGGGAGCAAAAAATAAAGAGGAGCAATGATGAAATCCTTCAAAAAAGAATGGATTGGCCACGCCACAAATAACAGGCCAGCCATCATGTAGCCGAGGATGAGGAAGAGCAATAAGCTTTGCCCATGGAATTTTTCGCTACATATAGGGCTTGTACCAAAGGCAGGAACAGAAACTCCTTGCTCCATAAAACTTTCTCTTCCCTCTAACAACAATCAAGACCGGTTATACCGGCCAGGTATACCTGGGATGCTAATGGCTCGATGCAGGCTGTTATCGACCAATAATGTGGGTGCAGTAACTACATATATTATATTGGCGAGTTGCCACTGTTCCGGGGCAGTTCGAATTCAGTGCCGCTCAGGATACCGTCACAAATAATATCAATCCCCCGATGGCGTCCTGGTAATAAGTCTTCAGTGGATCTGTACGCCAGGCGCGGTCTCGCCTCCGCTGGCTCCTTCAAAATTTCAATAGGCAGTGTCCGTCTAAGAAAAAATAAATGAGCATAGCGCAGAGCCAGTTCAATTTGTTCTTCATGTGGCATCACGCGCTTCCCCATCATGATTTGCTCTACGGTGGCGTGATACTCTGTCTTTGACGAAGGGTCAGCTGTAAAGCCTTTCCGACTGTAATGAGCGGCGCCGGCGACCACCACCGGTGTTCCAAGAATGGACAGTTCTAATCCGACCGTAGATGCATAGACAAGTCCCACCTGCGCTAGTCGCATGAGCGCATACGAATCAATCGGGACATGTGGGGGGATACAACGGATGTTAGAAGGAAGGGAGCTAAACTCCCTTTCCATCCAAACGCCGACCTGGTCAAAAGATTCACGGCCCGGCACTTGTGTCTCTGCAGGATGGATCCTGATAATTAACTGCCAATCAGCGTGACTCCGAAACTGCCCTATCGTTTCACGAAGCCAATCCAGCATCCCATCGAAAGCAATGTCACGATCTTGCATGGCTGTATCCCATACCACATTCGTGAAAAGTACAGCCAACGGCACATCGGCTCGGAGGCCAAGTTGCAGACAGATTTTTTCAAGATCAGATTCACGGCTATCCCAATATTTCTCGACGAGCTGCTCGCCTCGCATGCGACGATCCAGGATCGTGACGACCGCACGCCGCTCGTCGTCATTTAACGGGGTCGCCTTGGCAGCCGACCAACTACTACTAACGTCATACCGTGGTGCTGACACATCGTGGGACAGAAAGACGGTTTCCACATCTCGTCCTTTCTCGAAAAATATACACCGTCGCCCGCCTTCTTTCGCCAGTACCCATGTAACCCGTTCTTCCATAAATAAACCATTCAACATGACCAACACATGTGGATCGTACTTATCAAAGACACATCGCATGGCAGAGGCCCAGAGTGCACCGCCGCGTATGAAGCCTCGCATGACCTCCCGCCCGAGCGGGTGATCTTCAATATGATGGCTGCGAAGACGCCAACGTGTTGGAGCAATCGCATACTTGCCCAACGCCAAGTCCTGCCACTTGTATCGGCTCAATTGTGCGACATCGAGCCCTGCGATTTCCGAGGACACTGCTGCCTCAACAGTATCCTGGCGATATTCCGACAGAGCAAAACACCGGATCCCTGCGAGCCGAGCCAATTCAGTGATATATGCCGTACACCGACCGCACCTCGGCCATACCTCTTCCTCGGGGTGAGCCACTTCGCAAATGGGAACGGTCTCAGCACAGGTCACAATGGCCGATTCCGCTCCGCGTAATACCAACGCTTGGGCCAGAACAGTTTGAAACGTAGCGTGGGTCCTGAAGTTTCGTGGAATGACAAAGAGAACGCGCGTGCGCTCCTCTTTCTTTGTCGGACATCCGATCTTTGCTATGCGCGACATCTGCGCAAGTTCATTGCCCAGTACTCCCTTGACTCCGATCATACTGAGCGCACGATGTGCCATTACAATGGGCATGCCTTGATAGAGCGCACGAACCAGCGTGCTGTTACGAGCCCAACGTTCCCCGTTTTTCAGCAGATCTACCAACATGTCCGTCCCCCATCAATCACCAAGGTTGCTCCAGTCATATAGGAAGAGGCTTCTGATGCCAAAAAAACGATGGCAGCTTTGTACTCATCCTTGGAAGCCATTCGACCCATCGGGATTAAGGATGACAGGCGACGAATAAATTCTTCCGGTTGGTCGGTGCGTACACCACCGGGGGCGAGCGCATTAACTCGTACATTTCGTTCAGCCCAATAGGTCGCCAGGTAACGGGTCAAACCAATGATTCCATGCTTCACCACCGAATACGTCACTGGTTTCACCGGTTGGCTGTCATCTGGAACGCCCGGTTTGCGGTAGAGCCGCTGATCGGGGGCGATCAGGCCAAGATCAGATGCGATATTGATAATGACTCCGCTGTTCCGGCGAGCCATCTCGCTCCCCATGACCTGACAGCAGTAAAATGCTCCCGTCAACCCGACTGAAACATCCTGTTGCCATTGCTCCGGAGAAAAACTCTCGAACCGAGACCATTCCACTTCACCTCCAGGCTGCACTTTTGGATCATTCGCAGCATTGTTGATGAGAATGTCAATCCGCCCGAAACGGTCGAGGACTTCTTTTGCCACACCTATGACGGCATGCTTCGAGGTAATATCGGCCTCTAGTCCCAGGGTATCGATTTGATAGCGCTGAGCCAGAATCTTAGCCACATTCTTGACGCGCTCTCCGCGGAGATCCAGCAATACGGGAAGTCCACCGGCTTCGGCAATGGCTTCCGCATGCATTTCCCCGAGGAGACCTCCTCCTCCAGTAATGACAGCAACTTGATCCTTTAAATCGAAGAGAGTTCGAATATCTCTGGGCATAGAATTGTTACCATGACCGTGATTGCCCGCCATCCACCAGAAGACATGCTCCGGTGATGAACGAGGCACGCGTCGATGACAGAAACATGACCGAATCAGCTACTTCCTGAACCGTCCCCAGGCGGTTCAACGGCACTTCTGCGGCTAGGTAGCTCGCTACGGCGTCCGCATCATCTTGTAGCTTGCGATGCCACACGCCTTGCTCGAAGAAAATGTTTCCGGGAGCCACCGTATTGACCCTGATCCCACGAGAGGCGAGAAGGCGCGACAACGTCTTCGCCAACGCAATGACTCCCGCCTTGGCAGCGGTATAGGGCAGTGGCGCAGAGAGTGCTTCAACTCCGGCTAGTGATGAAATAAATACGATGCTGGCGCCGGGACGTTCCTCAAGGAGCGGCACAGCGGCATTGGTAAGTAAGGCACTCCCAACTAGATTCAGGTTGAGCAAACGAGTCCATTCCTGACTGTCAACACTCCAGCCGCTCTGCCCGCGACCCGACCCAACGTTGGCCACAAGGATGTCCATTCCGCCCCATTGGCGCTGTATCTTCTCCATGCATTGTTGGGCGTGGCAGGTTTGAGTCAAGTCACCTTCTATTAGGAGGACGTGATCCACTCCCCAACTTGCCTGCATCTCCTCGCCAACCCGACACAATGTCTCTGCTTCTCGTCCCGTCACAACGACGCGCGCGCCTTCCTTTAAAAAGGCTTCGGCGACGCCTCGCCCTATTCCGCGTGTTGAGC
>JAICXS010000370.1 GCA_025934615.1 Nitrospiraceae bacterium | reverse complement strand
GGCAAGACCGACGGTCAGCCGGCGCATACCCGCGAGGTCAAACTCGGGTGCGTGTTCACTCAGACTACGTCGGACAAAGAAGGCTATGGATCCGCGACCCGGATTCCACCACTTACACAGGCGCTATCGAGACGGCGGAAGAGTTTGGGAAACGGCTTTATCTGGAAGCCTGGAACCGCGACTGGAGCAGCGCCGCGAAGAAAGTCGTCATAGGCGATGGAGCCGAATGGGATCTGGAATCTGGCCGATCTGCATTTCCCGGCGCGGTCCAGATCGTCGATCTGTATCATGCCGGCAGCACCTCTGAGAGTTGGCGCACAAACTATATCCCAATGACCAGGCATCGCAGAAAGCGTGGATCACGGTTCATCAAGAACGCCTGCTCGACAAGGGCAAAGTCGAAACACTGGTGACGGCCATCCGCACTCTCAACTCCACCAATTCCGAAGTGCGCGAGAAAATTCGTCTGGAGGCCGATTACTTTCAGCGAAACGCGGAGCGCATGCGATATCCGAACTTCCGCCGCCAACATGTGTTCGTCGGCTCGCGCGTCATTGAAGCCGGCAGCAAAACCGTATCGGCTCCCGCCTCAACCAATCCGGCATGTTCTGGACCGTCTTCGGCGCCAATTCCATCATCGCCCGCAGATGCTGCTGCCATCTCAAAGGCCGCTTCGAAGATTACTGGGTGGGTCCCGTGCAGCTTGACTTCCACTTCTATGTCGCCAACCCATTCAGCGATTCAGTGAGGGTGTGTTTTTATAACATTATCGGCAGTTCTCTGAAATGCGGACTTGATTGCTTGTAATCGATACACTTCTTTTCATGGCCTGCGTGATTTGAAGAATCTTCTTGACTAAAAGGCTATGGTGTGCGCAAGATATAGGGCAGCCGATAAACCTTCCCCGAGGCATCGGTCGTCTTGTCACGGTGCTTCGGATTTTGCATGGAGCAACAGCTGGATTCGGCGTGATGCATTCGGCGAAGGTCATGGTCCCATAAAAGAGTGTGAGGTTTGCTGCAAAGCTTTTTGTTAACCTAACACGAAATTGCCCCTACTGAAGAAGCAATGGGTGCTCACAATCCGATGCCCTGAGGATGAGCCGGTGTAATTTGTTTTAGGAGGCGAAGAGATGAAAAGGCTGGGAGTTCAAATCGTACTTGTCTGCGCAACGCTGCTTCAGGCGGCATCGTTCGAGGCGGCATCCATCAAGCTCAGCGACGGATCGAATCCCGGGAGTTTTGGCGACGAGACCCCGGGGCTTCTGCGTCTTCAAAATGTGACCCTCCGTCAATGCATGAGGGCAGCCTATGACGTGCGAGACTCGCAGATCGTCGGAGGGCCGAGGTGGATGGGTGAACTGCGTTACGACATCGTTGCGCGGGCAGATCATGCTGCGGGAGACGATGAACTGATGAAACTGCTCCAAACACTGCTCGTCGAACGTTTTCAACTGACGTTTCACCACGAGAAGAGAATCCTTTCTGGCTACGCCCTCGTAGCGGCGAAGGGTGGCATCAAAATGACGCCGTCTTTTGTTCAGGATTCCGAGGGAACCATGAATACGAACAAGGCGCACGGAACCCTTCAGGCAACCGCATGTTCGATGCCCAAACTGGCTACAAAGCTTTCCGATCTTCTGGATGGCGCACCAGTAAAAGATGAGACAGGGACGAATGGCAGTTTCGACTTCGCGTTGCGATGGACCCCCGAGACTTTGCGCGCGAGTGCCGGAATGCAGGATGGCGCCGAAGCGCCATCGATCTTCACCGCCGTCGAGGAACAGCTGGGCCTGCGACTCGAATCGCGCCGGCTTCCGGCGGATATGCTCGTGGTCGACCGTGCCGAAATGCCGTCCGGAAACTGAAACATCATCGCGCGGCAACCTGCATGGTTATGCAAAAAGGGGATGTGCCGGTCGACTTGAGGAACCAGCCAGCCCGATTTCGACAGGAGAATAGTAACATGAATTGGAATGATGCCGAAAACGAAGACACACTGACCTATAGGGTGGTTGTCAATCACGAAGAACAGTATTCGATTCTTCCCGAATACAAAGATAACCCGGCAGGGTGGCGGGACGCAGGGAAAGCAGGACCTAAATCGGATTGTCTCGCTTATATCAAGGACGTATGGACCGATATGCGCCCTCTAAGCCTTCGGAAGAAAATGGAAGAGTTTGCCGCCGTCCTCCCTCCTAACTCGCCGCCTTCGGATTCAAATACATCACGTGAACCAGGCCTTGTTGACCGCCTTTGCGAGGGCGCGCACGCCGTCGAAGTGAAATTGCGGCCCGAAAAGACACTAAATCTGTTTAAGGCCGCGATTGACCGCAACTATGTGCATATTAGATTTACGCAGACGAGAGGCGGAACAGAATTGGGTTTTCGCCTTGACCGGGATAACTCGGACTTCAGCAACGCGGACTTCGACAAAGGAACAGGCACGGCCCATCTTGAGGGAAGCCTCACTTTAGACTATGTAAAGGTTCGATGTATTGCAGACGTCGATCTGACGACTCTCACCGGATCTGGTCATCTGCTAAAAGTCGACGCGGCTTATGCCTGATCGCCGGGCTCACCTCATATCGAAAATTCTTTCACCAATCTCAACCGGACGCCGCGGATCAGCTTCCCATTGTGGGCGGTGGAATCATCGATGCTTCGAAATAGGGGCCGTTTCTTTGCCCGCTCCCTCCTTGGCGGGAAATCTCTTGAACTGAATTCTACTGAATTTTATATGACAACAGGTTTAATTTTATTGCGTCGTTCGGTGCGTACGCTAGATCCTGCTTCGTGCCGAGCTGGCGCTCGGTTGTCTGCACGGACGAATGCCCGAGCAACATCTGAATTTGCTCCAGTTCGCCGGCTGCCGCGCGGCAGGGCTTCGCTGTCGTGCGCCGGAGGTCGTGCGGAGCAACTTGCGGGACACTGATGGCGGCGACGTAAGGCTTCAGCATCTGCCAGACAACTTTCTCGCTGAGTCAATCGCCGCGGACCTGATCGCCTCGGTTAAGCGGCCGGAAGAGAAATCCTTCCTTAATCGCTACGGCACGGGTCCACGAATCGATCGCACTCCTCGTCCACGCGGGCATGGGAACCGTTCGCACGCGCCCGTGCTTCCCGACCAAATCGACGATGCACCAACGCCCCTCCCGCTGCTGGACGTGTCGCATCGTCAGGGCAGCGACTTCGGGTCGGCGGAGTCCGCAGCCGAGCAGCACGGCTAACATCGCCCGATCCCGGAGTCCTTTCCTTGCGGACACGTCGAGCGTGTTCAGCAACGCCTGCGCTTGCTGGAGCGATAGCCAGTTCCCCGTACGAACCCCGTG
>JAICXS010000530.1 GCA_025934615.1 Nitrospiraceae bacterium | reverse complement strand
CCCATTCGGAACAGGCGGCGGTCTTCAATGGCAAGTCCAGTATTGATCAATTAAACGTCTTCAGTCAATGTAGTAAGAAGTATGAGAAATGTCAAATAAGCCATAAGATTACGTATACTTAACTACATATAATATTATAACGAAGGTCCTAGAGACGATCGCAACGTCGTTGCCGCTATGAATCCGGCCCTTGGTCAGCGAACTACGACATGCTCGGCCGGCATCGCCGGGAGGGGATGATCGATAGGCGACTGAAGATGTGCTTCATGTACTTCGAATAGGTCAGACTTCCAGGACAACCATCGATAGACCGTCGGCACAATAAACAATGTGAAGAGCGTAGACATAATCATACCGCCCACAATCACGTACCCGATCTGCCGGCGTCCCGCAGCACCTGGCCCGGAGGCGAGAGCCAAGGGAACGGCGCCTAAAATCGTCGCGAGCGTCGTCATGAGGATCGGCCGTAGACGCAACGCGGACGCCTCCACCACCGCCTCGCTCACCGCCATGCCGCGCCTCCGCAATTGATTGGCAAAATCGACGATCAGGATGGCATTCTTGCTGACCAGCCCAACCAGCATGATCAGCCCAATCTGACTGTACAGGTTCAGCGATCCGCCAAAGACCCTTAGCGTGAGCAATGCGCCTACGACGGCGGGCGGAACGGAGAAGAGAATGATAAAGGGATACACAAAGCTCTCGAACTGAGCCGCCAGAACGAGATAGATGACGAGAAACGCCAGCACAAAGGTCGTCGTCAGTGTCCCCACCGCCTCTTTGAGTTCCCTCGACTCGCCACCGTAACTGACGCGCACATCCGGAGGGAGAAGATCCCGCGCTGCGCGTTCCAAAAATGTAAGCGCCTCCCCAAGCGTATATCCTGGCGCCAATCCCGCCGTGATCGTGGCGGACCGCATTTTGTCGGTATGGTAGAGCTCACTGGGCACTACGGTTTCTGTCACAGTCACGAGATTGTTCAACTGCACGAGCTCGCCTTTATTCCCTCGCACATACAGCGCGCCGATATCCGACGGCTTCACCCGATCCCGGTCGAGAATCTTGACCATGACCGGGTAATCTCGTCCATCTCGCGCAAAGGTCGTCACCATCCGGCCGCCCAGCAGCGTTTCCAGTGTCCGACCCACATCGGCAACCGAGACGCCGAGATCCGCCGCTTTGTTCCGATGGACATGAATATCCAACTCCGGCTTGTTGAGATTCAGATCGCTTTGTGCGTTGGTCATGATGGGGGATGTCTTCATCCGATCGAGCATCCGCGTCGCGGCCTGCTCCAAGCTTTCATAGGACCCCGCCCCAATGACGAACTGGATCGGCGCCTTTGTGCCGGCTTGCTCGAAGGCCGGTGGATTGATTGCGAACGCCGAGATGCCGGCGATTTGAGCCAGCTTGGGGGCCAGTTCTGCGACGATTTCCTGTTGCGTGCGAACGCGATGATCCCAATCTGTCAGATTGATCCAGATCCCCGCTCGTGTCACCAACGTCGGCTTCGTGCCCGTGGCCACCCACGTGAGATAGCTGCGGACTTCGGGAATATCGGCGAACAGCGATTCAATCTGGCGCACATAGTGATCGGTATATCGAATGGTCGCGCCTTCTGGAGCGGTAATCGTCACCATAAACGCCCCGCTATCTTCCATCGGAGCCAGTTCGGATCGAGCGGTGGCAAACAGCACCGCGCCGGCGACCAGAAGTCCCGCGATTACGAGGAGCGCCATCGATGTGCCTTGGAGCATACGGCGGAGCCCGGCTCGGTAGAGATCGACGAAGCGTGTGAAACCACATGACAGCCACGCAATCCACTTCGGTGTCGGCCGCACGCGTGTAGCGGTTACTCGAAGCCATCGCGCGCTCATCATCGGCGTCAGGGTCAACGCAATGAATCCCGAGATCAGGACGGCTCCCCCTACGGCGAT
>JAICXS010000225.1 GCA_025934615.1 Nitrospiraceae bacterium | reverse complement strand
CGCTGTTCTCTTCGACCAAAGTATTCGGGGTCCGGGAATCCCGGATGCGCCCCAATGGCTACACCATATTGCGCGGCGAGGTGTGCTGTCCGGCGCATGAGATCCGGCGTTCCGGCGTGTCCGCCGCAGGCGATGTTCACCGACGTGATGAGCGGTATCATCTCCGCGTCGATGACCTGCCCTTCCGCCGTCTCCCGCTCGCCCAGATCGCTGTTCAGGTCAATCTGGGTCAGCATGTTCTTCACGGCAGAGACGATCATATTCCCGCGGATCGACCGGCTTGAACTGGACGAGATCCCCGGGACTCAAGAGGAATGGCGTGGCATTGTTCGGACGATACAGTTGTCTTGGCGTGCGCCCGATGATGCGCCAGCCACCGGGCGTTGCAGTCGGATAGATGCCCGTTTGGCTGCCGGCAATCCCGACGGAGCCGGCCGGCACCGTGGTGCGCGGTGTGGCGAGGCGAGGCATGGCCAATGGCGTCGGCACCGAGCCGAGATAGGGAAAGCCAGGACTAAACCCAATCATGTACACACGGTATAGAATCGAGGCGTGCAACCGGATGGCCTCGGCGACAGGCAGGTTGGCAAAAGCGGCGACGTCTTCGAGGTCCGGACCGAACTCGCCTCCATACAGCACGGGGATCGTATGATGCCTCCCGCACGATTTTTTCTGAGCTGAGTCCGCTGGGGAGATTTGCCGGAGCCGGTCCATCAACGTGCCCACATCGAGAACAAGCGGATCGATATGAATCGTCACCGAGCAATAGGTCGGGACGACGTCCAAGACGCCGTCCCAACGTCGTGCGTGAATGGCCTCGGCGTATGCGATAACGCGCGCACTCACTGCCGGATCGATCTCGCGTCCCAATTCAACCATAAGGGCCGCATCGCCCAAGGGAAAGGACCGAAAGGGCTGTGCCATGGAGGTGGGCGAATCGGACATGTGTGATTGTGATGTTAAAGATGCCGCCGGCATGGAGAACAAATCCGGTTTTTTTATCCCTTGTACAGTAGCACTGGGCGGGCATCCTACTCAGATCAACTGCCGGAGTTCCGTCGGAACCAATAGAGCGAATTCGTCGTCAGAACAAATTACCGGCTCACCTCCAGAAATGCTTAGCGTCTGGCGCGGATCTGGAGAAAATCCTGGTGCACGGGCATGCGATACGTACCGTTGACGGTGGCGAAATGGGTCTTGATATAGGTTTCCACCTCCTGCCGCTTGGGCGGACGGGCCATCGGAAGCAAATTCAACATGAATTCGGCAACGGCATAGGCCGAAGCAAGGTCCGGGGTATCGACGTGTGCCGGATCCAGTGTAGTCATCATGTCATACCGGTCCCCATGCTTGTGTTGAAACAGCTCCGCGACCTGGCGCAGTTCGAACCGGTAATCGAGAAAGTGATGAACCATATTCATGCAGCCGGTCTCGCGGTTCTGCAGGATGATGAGCGTGACGCCGGTCGGTGACATCCAAGAGACCAGGCGTTCGACGTGCGCGAGCCACTCCTCAGCAGGGAGGTAGTACAAAATGTGTGAACACAGAACGAGGTCGCCTTTCGCGGGGGGCTTGGCCGTGAGGATAGGCTGTCCGATCGCTTCGGCCTTTGGAATGGCCTGCTGAAGTTGGCTGAGGAGATAGAGGTTCGGTTCAATGGCAATGGTGCGCTCAAATGCATCGGCGAACGCCCGGGTCACTTCGCCGTTGCCGGCGCCGGCATCGATAAAGACGTCCCGGATTGACATGCCGTCCACCACCTGCTGTATCATTCGTTTGGCATTGCGCTTCTGATCGGTGTGATTCAGAAAGATCTGAAAGGCCTGCTTGTAGCTCTCGCCGTGTGAATCGAAGACCTGAACGGCGTCCGATTGCGCCATGGTCGTCCCCCGTAAATGGTACGAATGAAGATACACTTTTTTGCAGAAGAAATCTGCAGATCGGCAACAACCGATGCATCGGCAAGTTGTGCGGAAGGCCCGTAAGGAGGGCCCTCTGAATTGAACTCAATCAGCACGAGATCTAGCCCGGATGGGATGGTATGATGATGCTGCTCAACTGATTACAGTTTCACCATTGTTTAAGAGGAATACAGTCATGAGTCTAGCGCGAACCATCATCGGAATGTCCGTGGGTGTCATGTTATTTGCCGGGGCCGGCCTTGCCGCCGAGCCGGCCGATGTCGAGAAGTTCGTGAAAGCGCGCATCGAGATCGGCGAGATGATGACGAACTATTTTTCGGGTGGCGAGCGGTTCAAGGAAGGCGAGCGACCCTCGCCGGAACGAATGCGGGAAATGGGCGCAGACATCAATGCGAAACTGAACACGCTTCTCGCGACGCACGATTTGACCCTTGAGGAATATCGGAAGCGCAGTCCAGAAGTATTCGCCGATGACGCGGCGGTGAAGGCCTATCTCAAGGAACATCCGGATCTGAAGCAGCGGTATGAGGCGCTGCCGCTGGATCGGATGGGGCGCGGAGGGAACACCGGCCGCGGATACTAACGAGCCTGTGGATTCCGAATACGTCAGACTGCCCAATATACCATGGCATCGAATCCTGCCGATTCGCATCCCGGATGATTCCTCTGCCGAACCGAAGCAACAAGACACTCTCCATTATTGTACGGTAGGAATTTAAGGTACGGTACCCCACCGTGCCATAGGGTACCGGATTCTTCCATCTCCCAGGAGATCAATCATGACCTCGAAACTGACCGCGGGTGTCGCAGTCACCGTGCTGGTCCTGATGCTTGCCGTTACGATTCAAGCGGGTGAGTTCAGTGGCTCATGGAAAGGGACGCTCACCGGAGCCGATTCCAGCGCGGCGGATGTTCAGATCGATTTTAGTCCACAGGGCTTCCCCTTGTACTCCTATACGAATAACAAAGGAGTCGCGCGCCACGCCGAACTGTCGCACGTCGGGCAAACGGTGGAATATGTGCCTGGGGCGGCGGCGTGCAACGGCTCGTCGTCAAGACGGTTGAGAAAGGAGAGGACCGACTTTCGGTCGGCCTTGAATTCTCCTTTGAACGCGCGAGCCTGGGTTATCTGCAACAGACATACGAAACCGCCTTGTTCGAGTATGCCCTTGTCCCCGAAGGGCTGAAGATGCGAGTGACGACGCAATCAAAGTCGCACTTCGGCGACAAGGATATGATCGTCGGCGGGAATCCGAACGCTGCCGTTGTCGAGGGCATTTTGCACAAAGTGCAGTGAGACAGTTCCTATTCGCCTTTCTGCTCCTAGCCAAGCGCTCTGTAATGAAAGTGACCTCATGACTGACGATCGTCTTCGTCACGTGACGACGCATCGTCACGATTACATCGTCACTTCCAATCGGCTGTCGTAGATTCTCTGCTTCGCACCGATAATCCGGACCGCCCCAACAATGAGTTGGGAAATTATTCCTCCACTATCTGTTATTGGAATGGTCCTTGCTAACTCGTGTGAACATGAACGGAAAGGACGGCAAGGCCAAAAAGAGGTGCAGCGATGAAAGAGCAGATGATGAGCGTGATTGGATATCTGGTGCTAGGTAGTGTTCCTCTCTTAGCGTCGGCTGTGATGGTGATGCAATTGATCATAGGGTATGAGGAGCCGGTTCAGGCCGGGTCCGCAATGGGTCGCCATAAGATCCGAAAGATTAAGAGAAATGGAGAATGACATGGAGACCATATTCAAGACAGATGATTCCTGGTCGAGTTTGGTGTTGCGGGTCATGTTGGGCATCGTAATATTCGCGCACGGCGCGCAAAAGCTGCTTGGATGGTTCGGCGGAAACGGGTTTAGCGGCACGATGGGATTCTTCACCAACGTGATGCATCTGCCCTGGCTGGTCGCGTTTCTCGTCATTATCGGAGAATCCCTAGGCAGCCTCGCCTTAATCGCAGGATTGCTGACCCGCTTTACCGCGGCCAGCTTCATCGTGATCATGCTCGGTGCGATTGCGACAACCCACTGGCCTCAAGGATTTTTCATGAACTGGTTCGGCAAACAACAGGGCGAAGGGTTCGAATACCATCTGCTCGTGATCGGTATGAGCACGGCCTTATTGATCGCCGGCGGGGGCAGGTGGTCCATTGACGGGCTGATCGCGCGATGGACCTCCGACCGAGCAGAACGTGAGCCGGGCGTTCACAGCAAGACGTTCAAAGCGGTCGGATGACGGCATCGATGCGGTGCTGACGCCGAAGCAGACAACCCGTTTCTGAATCAGAAAGGAGCGCCACATGTTTGTGGTCGCAGGAGCCACCGGCAAGACAGGGTCCGTCGTCGCGGAGACGCTGCTGGAACGCAAGCAGGTCGTGCGGATCATCGTCACGAGCGCTGAAAAAGGAGCCGAATGGAAGGCCAAAGGAGCCGACGTGGCAGTTGCCCCGTTTGAGGATTCACAGGCGCTCGCGAATGCCTTGAAGGGAGCCACTGGCGGCTATTTTCTCGTGCCCCCGAACTACAAGGCCGTGCAGTATCTCAGCGATCGACAGCAGCTGGTGGATTCGCTGGCCGCTGCCGTTGAATCCAGCGGTCTTCGTCACCTCGTATTGCTCTCATCGATCGGAGCACATGTCCCGACACAGACGGGGCCCATCCGCGCGCTTTACTATGCCGAGGGCCGGCTCGGAGCCGTTGCGCGCAACATGACCATCGTGCGTGCGCCCTACTTTATGGAGAATTGGATGCCGGTCTTAAGCACGGCGCGAACGCAAGGCATTCTCCCTTCATTCTTGTCTGCACGGCGGAAAATCT
>JAICXS010000572.1 GCA_025934615.1 Nitrospiraceae bacterium | reverse complement strand
GACGCGAGAGCGCAATGACGTCGTGATCAACGCGGTGCTCGGGTTAGCCGACCCGCTCGTGAAGGGCACAGTTACACCGGATTGTTACATCATTCACACCGACCCCCAGGCAGATTCGTTTCACCTGCTGGAACGACACCTCGTCTCAAAACGCGGTGAACCGACCGGTACGTTGCCTGACACGCCAATGCCCGACCCCGATCTACAACAGCCCTCGCTCACCGATGAAGAGGCATTCGCATTGGCCAGCCTCACAAAGCAAATCGAACGCGCGATGAACCACGCCGTGGATGTTGAATGGGCGATTGATGAACGTGGCATCTGGATACTTCAAGCTCGATCCATTCCGGAAACTGCGGCACCGCCGGCTCTTGGTGCGCTGACGGATGCGACGTGCGCATGGTCCCGCGCCAATTTCAAAGAGACACTTCCCGAGCAGCCGAGCCCCGTAGGACTGTCTTTTCTTCGGCAATTTATGGAGACGAACATCTTGCAACCCTATCTGCAGCTCGGCTGCTCTATTCCTTCCGGCCTCTCATCGGTCCGCACCATCCTTGGACGGCCCTATATTAATGTGACGCTGTTCCAATCCTTCATGGCTCAGCTTGGCGGAGACCCGGCCCTCGTCACGGAACAAATGGGGGGTAACGCACCGGCGCCACCAGCAGTGAAACGGCTGCCGTGGTGGGCGCTGCTTAGGGCTGGGCTCATGATGGAATGGAAGATCAGACAAGCGGCAAGGCGAGCGCCTCGCTGGTTCGCCGAGATGAAACGCATGGCAGAGACCTACAAAGACAGCGCGACAGATTCCGTGTCGCCTGCTGAGCTGCTGAGCCGATTAGATCAACTCGGCAAACAACTCTCATCCCATGATCTTACGTTTGCGATTGTCGCCGGAGTATCGCAAGGCTTCTCGGCCTTGCAACGCCTGCTGGAGCGGAGGGTAGGGAAGAATTGGCGACCGCTGCTCAATGGCGCGCTACAAGGCTCGGGGACAGTCGTCAGCGCGCGGCAGATTGTACGGCTTGCCGAATATGCGGCCATCGCCAAAGAAGAACCGGCCGCCGTCGAGTTTTTTTTTACAGACCCCTGGGAGCCGCAACAGTTTCGAGACGCACTCGCCGGGACACGGTTCCTTGACGCATTCGACGGATATCTGACCGAGTATGGTCATCGCGCTGTGGGAGAATCGGATGTGATGTCTCCAAGATTCTCTGAAGACCCACAGTATGTCCTCGGGATGATCAGAGAGCAGGTCATAGCACCGCCGCTCTTGTCCATGCGGGACGTTCGCAGACGGCAAGCGAACGCACGCGGGCAATCCCTTCAGCGCATTCGCACGGCAATTGGATGGCGCTATCATGAGCGGGTGTACCTGAACTGGTGGCACAGGCGCTTGAGCCGATTTCTAGCCTTGCGTGAAGCCAATCGACATCACCTGATGTATTTCACGGCTGCCGTGCGGCACCTTCTCCTCCTGCTGGGCCGACAATTCACCTCATGTGGCGTACTGAATCGGCAGGACGAT
>JAICXS010000246.1 GCA_025934615.1 Nitrospiraceae bacterium | reverse complement strand
TTGGAGCGGGCGAGGGGATTTGAACCCCTGACAACTAGCTTGGGAAGCTAGGACTCTACCACTGAGCTACGCCCGCTCTCGCTGGATAGGACGGGGCATACTACAGGGTACGTTTACATCAAGTCAACTTAGCTGGTTGGCGCCAGCGCAACAGTGGCGGCTAAAGACCAATGTTTCGGCGGAATATTGCCGGTCAGTCTAATTCGCCGACCGAGCCAACCCTTCTTCATTGCCGTTAGCCCTTCTTGGGTTCGGTAAAGCAGAACGGTTATCAAAGACTGCTTTCACTGTCATCGTTCAACTGTACAATTTCCTCAAAAGATACGGCCTCGGTGTTCTTTTTCAGATGAGGCCGGCGCAGGAAATGGAAATCCCCAGGGATGGCGGCCAGGCCACGAATACGGCCGGACGACTTCCCAGACCTTTAAATATTTGATCTCAAGAGTGGGATAGGAATAGGACATGTCGCCAAGCGCTTTCACCGTGGACCCGCTCACTTCCCCCACAAGGGTGACGCGGGTTCCGTCGGGGAAGAGAGCAGGATCCAAAAACTCTTTTTGAAACGCCAGGAATCTTCCCTGTGTCTCCGTGAGAGAAGCGCGTGGCAAATGAGCGTTATTGAGCGGCAGATGCAACACCTCGATCTCGGTCCGATCCTTCAATCGAGTCGCGTTCAGAACCTTTCCCCCGAGGGCGATCAGTCGGCCGCGATAGGTATCCGGATGTTCCCGAAGCGCGACAAACGTGATCGTGTGATCTAGCTGTTGATCGAAAGAGGAGGGAAGGACTAAGTCCGCGGTGCAGCCGCTGAGGAGAAACAAGAGCACCGCATAACAACAAATCGGCGTCCTGCGTTCTGGCGCTGAACCTGGATCTAAGTGCCAAAGAGCTTCACCGGACGCGTGCATAGATCACCTCTGTCGCTCTACGGAACACCGCAATCCAAGAACACGACGGCAAGCGTCAGCGGGGAGCGCAGCATGGTATGGATTATGATAACAAAGCATCTACGCCGCATCTGTAGGTTTCCGAGTCAAATGAACGTGTTTGTTCACACTATGCACCCCTCTTATGAAGTAAGCGATGATTGCGGACGAGCCGGCATGATCATGAGACCTAGATTTTTAAGCCGCGGTCGGCGTATGAATGCGCCAAGTAGGGGCAGGGCTTGGTCCTCTACCAAGCATACGGGCTAACACAGACGGACACTACAGAAAGGACTCAAAATGATACTGACGAGAGAATTACAGGTAGTGACCGGAGCGGTTTTCGGTTTGCACAACCATCAAGGCAAGGAAGGTGCCCAAGATCGCTCTCTCCGTCCATATGGCGCGCTGGCGCAGAGAAGTACAGCCAGTCCGGTGGCCCTCCTGCTTATCACGGCTCTTAGTCTAGCGGGATGTGCCGACCGGCCTCAGGCACAGCACAATGAAGCCCATGAGGCCCATGAACCATGCGTTGTACCTCGCGGCGGTTTTGACTGTGGGGATAAAGAAAAGCAAGAGGACAATTTCATGCGCTTTGAGCAGCAAGGACACCAACTCCCGTAATGTTCCATCGCAGGACGTCAGTGCGGGTTGAACCTCTGAGGGCGGACACCAAAAGATCGCTTTGCTGCCTAGAGCAGCATTCATCAATGATGCTCGTCCACATTTACGACGCTCGGGTTCCCCGAGAGACTAATTTGCTTTTGTCAGTCCTGAACCGGGCGGCTGACTGGTTGGCGTATTGGTCTCATGGGCTCCGTGCATTGCTCCTGGCAGCCCACGAGTCTGATTCTTCTCAGTGACCGAGTCAGACCCCGAATGCGTGGCGCATCCCAGTAGAGTCACGAGCAGAAGCCCCGTCATCATCGATATACAGAGTTTCATAATCACCTCGCTTATCCTTATCCTACCGAACCGCAGGGCAATGAAGTAGTCAGGAAAATTCGTAATAGAAGAGAGAGCTGTCGCAATCAGAGTGAGTCAGTGGTTGTAGCGGTCATATCGGCTGGCGGGTTGCGATGAAGGGGCATCCCTCCGAAGACAAACAACGTGATCCATCGTCATCTCTCTACATGTTGTGTCTCCGCGTTCGGTTCGGCAGCCGTCGAGGGCGGCACTGGCCTCTTATTTCTCCAAGACGTCCTTCGATTCACCGGCTGTAGGAGTCGGAGATGGGGCCGCTACCGGAGCCTGATGCAGATGCGCCTCGATAAAGTCATTCAGCGACGAGTAACTGTCGCGGTTGAGTTTTCCTTGGGCAACCAGGGTCAGCGCATGCATGCGGATATTCTCAATCGTCCCGCGATCAGTGGCCCCCCGTATCTTCAACGCGGCGATCTGGGCCATCAAGCGGCTCACTCGCCGTCGCTGATACCAGGCATAACATAACGTGTACACCGTCGGGATGCCGCCCACGACGGACAAGACCACATCTCGATGTTCTATTACTAGCCGGACTTTATCCTCAAACCATGGCCAGAGCGGCATATTCTCGCCCTTGTAATACGCCACGGCACCGGGATGGAGAGGATAATAGTCGTTCTGGCTGAGCTGCGCTTTGGCAAAATCGTCGGCCAGCAGCACGCCGGATTGAAGCTCCTGCCAATGGACGGCAATCGTCCGCACAATTCGATACGCGAGCCGATTGGTGACTTCTCCATTGGCGATGAGGATATTGTCGGCCGCCAGGGAACGCACGCCGGCAGCAGGAAAGTCCTTGTTGTAGACGCCGGGCGGAATCGTCGCCGAGTTCAAGGACGGCCGAAGCATATGAATGGCCTCAGTGGCGGCATCTGTCAAGGTAAGCAGCACGCCGTGATGGGCCATAGTGACGACGGCCGGGCTTCCGATCGGAACAAATAAACACACCACATCGACCTGACCTTGCAGGAAGGCGGCGGCAATCTCTGCGTAAGACCCATGTTCGATCACTTCCCACGGCAGGCCGGTCTCCGGAGCGACTTTATAGTAATTGAGCAGCATCTCCATCACCGTACGGGTGCCGCTGTGCGGGGAGCCGATAAAGATCTTCAGTGGCCGGCCCAGCTTCTGCCGGTGATCGGCCAACAAGTCCGTGAATTGTAAATTGGGCCGGCCCAGCGCTCGGCTGAGTTCCTGACTGGCCACCACGTGCAAAATCGAGCTCGATAATTTAACCAGGCCTCGAATGTCCGCCCCGCCCGGCACTTTGGGCTTGACGGTCAGTCCTTCGACGGCAATCCCCAATTGCGCTTTGCGGGGGGCCAAGTGTTGAAGGTTTTGGCGAGGTCCATGCGACTCCACAAGTTGAAACGAGACCGGAGCTTCCAGACGTTGCTCATCCAGATCCGTGCTCAGCACTTGGAGCAACTTTTCGCTGATTTCATAGGCCCCTCCCCCTGGCGACCCGCTGGAGATGCCGATGACCTGGGTGAAGGTCAACTCATGGTACATTCCATAGATCAGCACGAGCGCCACTAGGATCGCGGCCACTGCCGGAATGATGCGCCATGGCTGCCAGGTCATAGAGACTCCTCACTTTCCCTATTTACCGCCGGACCACGAGGGCGGCTCAATCGGCTTGACGAGACGAGACACTACCGTCGCATTGCCCGTAAATCAACGGGCCCGATTCAGATGCTGCCACCACAGTACCTTGAGCACCGACCGATATACCCACGCAGGGCAGTAAGAATAGCGTAGAGTACACTAGCTGGATTTCAGCTTCAGCGGGCAATCTCCCATGCGTTCAAGATGAGTCAATATCTCATCAATCATTGTCAATCTTGCCATGCCGTTCAACGAGCAGATTGCCCATCACCAACCAGTCCACTGCTGTACGCAGAAAACAGCGAATCGCTTCGTCCGGCGTACAGACCATCGGCTCATTCACGTTGAACGACGTGTTCAAGAGGATGGGCACGCCGGTCTTTCGCTCGAACGCTTCCAGCAGCATTCTGAATTTGGGATTGGATGTTCGATCGACGGTTTGGACGCGAGCGGAACCGTCGACATGTGTGACGGCGGGAATGAGACCTTTGACTTGAGGCACCACGGGAATCGTGAAGAGCATGAAGGGCGATGGGCCGGCCCAGTCAAAATAATCGGCGGCTCGCTCTTCGAGGACTGCAGGGGCGAAGGGACGAAACGGCTCTCGCAACTTGACCTTGGCATTGATCAGTTCGCGCATGTCCTCACGCCGGGGGTCGGCCAGAAGGCTGCGATGGCCCAGGGCACGTGGGCCCCATTCCATTCGTCCTTGGAACCAAAACACCAATCGGCCGAGGGACAACTCCGTCGCCATACGATCGCAGAGCACTTCGTCGGAGAGCCGTTCGCCGGTTAACCCGGCACGATTCAAAGCCTCTCGACATTCTGCCTCGGTAAACTCCGGACCGAGGTACGTATGGTGCATGACCTCTCGATGGGAGAGCGTTCCTCTCCGGCTGGACAACCACAGCGCTGCTCCCAATGCTGTCCCCGCGTCTCCTGCGGCCGGCTGGACGTAGACGTT
>JAICXS010000087.1 GCA_025934615.1 Nitrospiraceae bacterium | reverse complement strand
GCCAATTCTAATAACGGCGCCTTAGCTAGCAAGGTATCCAGCACGTCTGAGAGTGGACGTTGGGGGAGCTCGCCAGACAATTCACGCAGCAGGACATAGACGGGCCGCACAGCCTCGTAAGAGACTTGCATATCGCGATCGAGCGAATCGGGCATACCGGCGGTCCGATAATCCAACATCTGGTATCGAGCCAATGCTTCGATCTGTGCATCCTGCATCGCACCCAATGAAGAGCGCAGCACGCCGACCAAGGCTAAACGGTCATCCGGATCCACAGCTGCGCGGAGTAGATTAATGGTATCGATCACTTCCTGGCGTTCATAAAAATGCTTTTCGCCTTCCGTCAAACAAGGAATCCGATACCGGCGAAACGCTTCGAGATAATCCCGCATATCGGTCAATGTCCGAAACAGGATCGCTACGTGCCCTGGTTTAATTTTGACTGGAACTCCATGTTCATAAATCTCTTGCCGTTCAAAAACCTCCTCGCGCAGCCATCGGGCCAGTTCCTCAGCTTCCGCCCGCCCGGCCGTGTCCGCATCCGCCACGTCGGGACGAACGAGACGAATCTCCACCTGCTCTCCCAACAATGGGATCTGTGCATCGCGGGAAAGGAGCGGCTCATGACGTGGCTGTATCCCTTTGACGGCCTGTTCAGGGAAAATGCGGGAAAAGAAAGCGTTGATCACCGCCAACAATCCGGCGTGGCTCCTGAAGTTGGTCTGTAACGTATGGCGTTCGCCGGGCGGTGCTTGAGCCAAGATGTGATCTTCGACCACGGTATCGTACGCTTCCATGTCGGCTCTGCGAAAAGCATAAATCGACTGCTTGGGATCTCCGACGATGAAGAGTTTGCCGGGCTCGAGAACGATATGTCGCCAATCGGAGGCTTCCACACCGGGCGCTTCCGCGAGATACAGAATCATCTCGTATTGCACCGGATCCGTATCCTGAAATTCATCGACCAAAATAGACCGAAACTGACGTTTCAGCTCGCGCCGAATGCGAGGATGATCTCGCAGGAGATTGCGCGCACGCGCTACCAATCCATCGAACGAAATGTATCCGGTCTGCACAAAGCGCCGCCGGCATTCGCGGGCAAAGGGCACAATCAGTTGGACGATAGGTTGAAGCACACTCAGCCGTACGGCCGAGAGGGCTTGGGCGACGCGCACAATGCGCCTCGCCTGTTCGTAGTCCTCCCGATCCCATTGTTTAGTGGCCGGTGGAACAGCACGATTCAAGCCTTCTGGCGGAGCGTCTGGTTCTTGTCGAATGACGCGTTCAAGATACGCCGTCGCGTCTTCCAACATATTCTCGAGCGTATTGGTTTTTGGATGGCGCTTCCGCAGATCCTTTGCAAGGTCCGCCTGCCGGATTAACCAATCCCGAATCGGCAGGGAGATTCCACCGAAGTCAAGGGTCTCATCCAAAGGAATCAGCTCGCCTGCAAACCCGCGTGCCAATTCCTGCCACTCTTCGAGCGGCACACAAGAGAGCGCGGCAGTCCAGATGTCGTCGTGCGGCCCGGCCGTTCCTAATTCCTGATCCAGCCACAATCCCCATTCCCGCTGAAAGAAGGCATCGAATTGGCGGCCTTCATCTTGCTGGAATCCTGGGTCCACCCGGCCCTCGATGGGATACAACCGAAGCAGATGCGCCGCAAAACTATGAATCGTCCCAATCTGGCTCTTCTCCAGCTCGTGCAACGCCTTGCTCGCCAAGTCGTTGAAGGGAAGCTCGTTGAGGCGCAGACGCAAGCGGAGCTTCATTTCATCAGCGGCTTTGTTGGTGAACGTCAGGGCGACGATATCACCGACGGCCAATGGATCTGCACGAAATAACAAAAGGTGTAACAACCGGTTCACGAGCAACGTGGTTTTGCCCGTTCCCGCTCCGGCGGTGACGACAATGTTCCGGTCACCGGCGGTAGCCGCCCGCTCGCGCGCCGGACCATCAGAGAGCATCGTCATTCCCTGATTCGGTGACTGAACTGGTCTGGAGTGTAGGTGAAGGCGCTGATCGGAGCGCCCGATATGGGCTTACCAGGGTACTATCGAGCCTCGAGCGCCAGAGCGTCGGCTGATGCGATTTTCGGCACAGCAAGCGGTACTCGCAGCGATCGCAGGACCCGCTGGCATAGATGAAAAATCGTCCCGCATGAATGCCGGACAGCACATGCGCGATCGCTTGTCGAATGGAAGGACCGATAGAAGACGTCCATGCGTCCCCTGGAAATGAGGCCTGCCTCAATGAAACGGGCCATTCGGGCGCCAGATAGTAAAACGAGACACCATGGCAGCTTGGCTCTTTGGCTCCTTCCGGCATTCTCGCTTCGAGAGCCTGTGTCATCGTGAGGTACAACGGCGGTTGAAGACGTGACGCTCGGACCGCCCCCATGAGGAGGTTCTTATCCAATGTCCCTGGCTGACGGGCCGTTTTGAATTTGTAATCGATAATGCGATAGGCATTCCGCGATTGAGACCAGTCCACCCGATCCAATCGCCCCGTGATGAGAATGTCCGCCGACTCCGCTCCCATGCCGGCCAAGGGACTGTTCAGGTTGCCGACCATTTCTTCTTCAAGGAGCACGGGCTCCCAGTCCTCACTAATCATCTCCGCAAGATCCTGGAGGAGCGCCTCACGCAAGGCCTTCAGCAAGCGCGCTTGATGCAAGCGCCACACAAGGGGATAGCCGACAGGATGAGCGTCTGCAAACCGATCGAACTCTTCACGCGCCACCTGCTGTAACAATGCGAGGGGATCGATCGAGGCGGTCGCGTGCGAGAAGTAACGGTGTGCTCGAAGGCCCTCTAGGCACCGTCGCAAAATGCAGTGCGCCAACGTCCCCAGCTCCGCTGGACCGATCTGATCGATCGATTCAGGCACGGTGAGCGGACGAAGCCGCAAGACCTGCTTGGCAAAATAGCGAAATGGGCATGTCGCATACTCTTGAAGCGCCGTTGCAGAAGCCCCGGACAACTGCATCGCCCGCCATGCGTTCTCAAGCGGACCCGTGATGCCGTCATAAGGTCCAAGACGGTGCTCTCCGCTATCGAGCGAGGCGAGGGCGCGCAATCCTCGCACGACGAGGCGCCCTGTCGGGTAGCCCTCTTCCAAAAGACGGCGAGGCACTCGGCGGCCCAATAGAAATTTGGCAGCCATTTCAGAAGGCGTGAGACGGTCGGGATGATACTGAGGAGTATCACGATACTTCATCGATAACCGTCTGGGAACCATCTGTTCACCGGCGACGACCGCGCACTGAATCTCCGCAAGATATCCGGATGGTAAGAGCGATCGGCCCGCTTGATCCGTTCGCTGGTAGAGGAGCGTCAATTCTTCTCGGGCGGAATCGCACAGGAGCGTAAAGAGGAGCTTCTCTTCATCGTATCCGGTCAGCTTCTCCTGAATCTTGAACCCGAGATCTACTTCCAAGAAGCGGCGAGTGCGGTCGCGTAGGAACGCATCCTCTCGTATGTGGCGCGGAAACACTTTTTCGTTGAGACCCAGGATATAGAGCGCCCGAAACGTTACGCCGCGGCTGGCCATCGCATCCAATACTTGAACCCCACCACTGTGTGGAGGAACGATCGGCACAAGCCTCTCCTCCATGAGCCGATGCCACGCGGTGGTAAAATCACCGAGCGTTACCTCTGGAGTGATGTCGCTCAGCCGTCGCAGTTCCACGAGAGCCTGGCTCATGGCCTCCATCAACTGATCGATTTCATCGGTAGGCCCTCCGCGATTACCGACCGTTGCATCCAACCATTCACTGCAGAGTCGGCGGACATGGTCGCTATACTCGCCCCAGGTCCCTGAGTCTGGGACGGACTGAACGGAGGTCGCCAAGGCTGAGACCGCATTCCAGAGCTGCTGAATGTGTGCAGAGTCGATACGAGGACCGACACGTTTTCCGTCGTCGTCATCGCGGAGGGGCAGATCGACTTTGAGATAACGTGTCAGCCGCTTCCACTCCTCCATCCCTTTCGTAATACCGAGCTTCCTACTGGCCGTATCCCACAAATCATGACGCGGCATCGTGTTGGAGGCACAAACTGAAGAAAGACGAAGAAACGGCGAAGCTAACAACTCGATGACACGATCTCGTCGAAAGCCGCCGACCCGAAGATCCAGCAGTTGAATGCAGGCTTTCACGAGCGGGAATTCATTCAATGGCCGAGCCATCGTCGAGGTGAATGGAATGGCATGTTGATCGAAGATCCGAGGCAACAACGCCTCATAGCCGGTCAAGGTCCGTGCCACGACACCGATGTCCTGAAACCCATAGCCCCGTTCCTCGACGAGACGCAAAATATCCTTCGCGACCACCGTCACTTCATCGAACGGACCGGAAACGGAAAGCAGGCGGCATAGCTGTCCAGGCCGTACAAGTCCATTATCGCGACCGGATCTCACCGCCACTGTCGTCTCGTGTGGCACATCGTGCCCGATCAACCCCAAAAGGTGGCGTTCAAAAAAACGTTCCGCAAACCCGTAGGCCGGGTGACCTTTCATCATAGGGAAAAAAAGCGTAGTGGGATAGTGGCGGGTCACGGTGTGAAACAGGTCGAGTTGAACCTGGGTCGCATCGTAAAAACCGTAATAGAGAATCCGGCGTTGCCGTTGAAGAAATGGGGACTGTATGGCATAGGTCTCTGCCACATACTCCAAATCGTCCCGATCGAAGACGCTCATGCGAGCTTTTTTATCGAGAAAGGCGCGATAGAGTCGCATGAGAGGGTGAAGATCGGCGTGCAAATCGCTCTCGTTTTGGCTCAGCGCATCGAGTGCGCGTTCAGGATCGACCTTCGCGTCTTTTAGATCATTCAATGTGGCGAGCAGCGCGCCCCAGGCGCCCGGCATATCGGCCAAATCAGTCCATTGCCATTGCGCGGGCCGCGCAGCAGCCTCGCCTTTTTCCGATGCGGACTTCAGAACCTGATGTACGAGTTCCCGATAAAAGAATTCAGGGCGGACGCGGGAGACGGCATCAATGCCGGCTTCTTGCAGAAGGCGGACAGCAAGCTGATGGAAGGTTAAGAAGTGCACATCGAAGAGGGCACACTGATGGTCGACGCAGAGCAGCCATTTCAAACGGCGTCGAAGCGGATCGGAGGGAACGACAATTGTGAGAGGCGTCAGCGGATCGGTCGCCTTGAGCCTCCGGACTTCCTCGACAAGGGCCAGTTCAAGACCGGGATGGAAAGGACCGGTTATAATTGCGAGCATCGAGGCCTAGTGACAAGTGAAGAAGATAAGTGATGAATGGAAACTCCTGTGTTCATCTGACATTCATCGCTCATCGTTCATCACTCGCCTCCCTACCCCGTTTCCGGTCCCAATAGTTCGCCGTTACAATCGACGCAACACCAGTCTCCATCAATAAAGGCCATGGGATCGCCGCAGATCCCGCACTCCGGCGGCGGGCCTTTATCTATAGTCGGAAGTTCCGGCAGCTCAAATTCTTCATCCTCTGATGACATATATTCCTTGTTAGAAGTCTGTCCGAGTTCTCCTTCGTTGCCAGGCGGGGCCAACAAAGCCGTAAACGTA
This sequence comes from Nitrospiraceae bacterium, assembly GCA_025934615.1. GTDB lineage: Bacteria > Nitrospirota > Nitrospiria > Nitrospirales > Nitrospiraceae > JAICXS01. Next base: position 1,602 of record JAICXS010000087.1, on the reverse strand, counting down.
TTCGCTGCCATACGTGAAGAATTTTTTTGGGCCGAGAGCGACGCAGACGCTCGCAGATCCTTTGCCGCAGTAAAATGGCATGATTCGGATAGACTCCTAGGCGGACTGCGGTTTCATCTTCAGTTGCAGCGCCTTTTCAGCACTCTGCCGAGGCGGTACCCCGATAAAGGTCAATTTGCCGTCGATAATGGTAGCCGGCACGGCTCGGACCGAATGACGATTCGCCAATTCCTGTCCATCGGGAGAGTTGATATCGATTTCACGATAGTTGAAGCTGTACTTGACCCGCAGCTCTTTCCATAGGCTCTTCGCCGAGGGACACGCGCCACAGGTCGGCGAGACTAAGAGGGTAATATTCGGCATCGCGCTTCTCCATTCATAACTGCGGGATCTTAACACCCACAAGAAATCGCACGCAACCCTTCAAAAGCCGGCTCTTATTACAGTCAATACCACCATGACGTTGAAGCCGGAATCAAGGACATAGATTGATTTTGTATTACTGTCTACTGCTGGTTCCGCTTTAAATAGGAAGCCTCGTTTGACACCGGTATCGTGAACCTGATAAGGTGCCATATCGTACGAGCTAACTTTCTGCTTATAGCACTTCTTCCTCCATAAAGTCTGCGTCTGTTTCTGGTGCTCGCTGCTCCTACGATTTAGAGCTCTCGGTGCTGTCTTGTACGAATCCGTAGTTCTATGGACCGGCCCTGACATGAGGAGTTTAATTAGCTCATTCCCGATGTGAACAGTCTGACGGAAGAAGGAGATAAGCATGAAAATCCCAATGAGTGCCCATGGGAACAAGACCCGGAATAAACGTGGAAAGCAAAAGCCGAAAGTTCGATGGGAGCAATTAGGGTTGACTGATCCGTCAGAAACCAGTGCTACTCCATCAATAGAAGAAATTCGACGTGAGGTGACGTTGATGGCCAGCCGTGGACTCGCCCAAGGAACGCGAACACGCAGTATTGCCAAAGTCGCGCATGTCGACGCAGCCCGCACCGGATTAGGCCGCCAACGGCGCCGGGGCGCGACTGAGTAAAAACAGGCATTTGAAACAAGCCGGGCGTATCGGTCGCCGGCATTGAACGGCGTCATATCATCCGTCCGGCAAAGCGAGAGCAACCAGACTGCTAAGAGGATTATTGGTCAAGCAGGAGACGTCCCAAGCGTCAGACTGCTTAATTGTTGAGCGTCATACACGCCAAGGAGGCACCCATCGGAAAGCCAGGCAAAGCTACACTAGCCAAACGCAACCGTGAGCGGGTCCAACAACTGAAAAAAAAAGATAAAGAAGCGCGCCGTGCACAACGAAAGGTCGAGAAAGAGCCACGCCCTGCTCACGATACAGAAGAAGATCCCGATCTGAAGGGGTTGGTGTGGGGACCGCAGGATCCGCTTTTCTAAACTTCCCCCGTGCAGTATCAAGCCCGCCATAAGAGGTGGGCTTTGATTCACCTACCATCGTGCGCCAATAAAAACAGTCGCCTGTTTCAATGCCCGCCCCGTTTCAGGACTTCTCACCACGAGACGACGCAAGAGCGATCTGGCGCGCGTGCGGTGCGTCGGGAAACAAAAGTCGGCCGGGGCCGAGAGGAT
>JAICXS010000385.1 GCA_025934615.1 Nitrospiraceae bacterium | reverse complement strand
AGGAACGATGACGACATCCAACCGCTGTGTCACAAGCACGTCGGCAAATTCTCTTGTTCGACCGATACCGGCTTTCACATTGTCCCACCCGTTGGCACGCAAGCCTTGGATCATCGCACTGAGCGCTCCTTCCCCATTCTGAATCGCGACGATAGGCCCAGGCGGAAACCGATGCTGGTGAAGCCACTGCCGCAGGTCTTCCGCTTCGCCTGTGCCGGGTTGCTTTGTTATATATATGATGTTGAAGTAAAACTCTGTGAGCCGTTTTAATTCGTCCGCTGCATCCGGCTCCGGAGTGAGCGAGAGGGGAAGTATCTTGCCCGCCGCCAGCGGAGGAAGCGGGACGATGGGGACTTTTGTGCTTTGCATCACCGATATGGATTCGACAAGGAGAATCGGCCGTCGGCGTTCCCACGAAAATAACGTGCCGGTGCCTTCGCCTGCCGCCACCCGCGGACTCTCGACGAGCCGGACGGTGAGACTCAGATTCCCGCGCATCCGCGGTGTATATTCGAAAAAGCCACGGCCGTCTCCGCCGGTCAAGGCCGTGCCGACCTTTTTTCCGCCGACAAGGAATTCGAGCTGTTCTCCTCCCGGGCCGGCATGCGCAAAGAGCCCGGATTGGACTAACCGAGCCTCAAGCTTCACCGGACGGTCCGGCCGCGTCAACGCATCGGGAACAAAGACCTTCGCGGTCACTTTTTCGGCAGCAGAGAGAACGCCAGGCCAGGCGAGAAGTATCGGCAGAAGGACCATCATGCACGGCAGACACGGAACGAGGCGTATGAACGGTGAGAAGCTATATCCGTCCTCGTGCCACATCTGAAAACACGGCATCCAAAATTTCGAGGGCAACATCAGCATCGCGCTTCGTAATGATCAACGGAGGAACCAGCCGGACTACATTCTGTCCACATCCTAGCAGCAGCAGTCCCCGTTTAAAACAATGTTGAATAATCGCATTGCGCTCTTGGATGGCCATCTCCTTGGTGTCACGATCGCGGACGCATTCAATCCCGATCATCAGCCCCTTACCGCGAACGTCTCCAATTAGGCGATGCCGGGCCTTCATTTGTTCCAATTGTCCCATTATATAGGCCCCTAGAGCGGCTGCGTTTGCGATCAATTGCCGTTGCAGCAGATCGATGGTCGCCAGCGCCGCTTCGCACGCGACCGGGTTCCCACCAAAGGTGTTCGCATGCGACCCTGCCTCCCAGCTCATCACCCGATCGGACGCCACCATGGCCCCCATTGGCAATCCTGACGCGATTCCCTTCCCGATCGTGATGATATCCGGCTTCACTCCCCAATGTTCAACGGCAAACATTTTTCCCGTCCGTCCCATTCCTGTTTGCACTTCATCCGTGATCAAGAGAATGCCAAACTCTTGTGCGAGAGTCGCCAGCTTCGGAAGAAACTCCGGTGGAGGCACAACCACACCGCCTTCACCTTGGATCGGTTCGACGATGATCGCGGCAACATCTTCCGGCGGCACGGTGCTCTTGAAATACACATTGCGGATCGCGTCCACGCATTCCATCTCACAGGATGGATATGTGCGGCCGTAGGGACAGCGATAGCAATTTGGATAAGGGACGTGGGTCACACCCGGAACCAACGGGGCAAAATGTCGACGCTGTACCGACTTGCTGCCGGTCAACGACAAAGCTCCCATCGTCCGGCCATGAAAGGCGCCTTGAAACGCAATCATCAACGGGCGCCTTGTATGATAACGAGCTAATTTGAAGGCCGCCTCCACCGCTTCCGCGCCGGAATTGCTGAAAAACGCGCGCGCAGGTCGTTGTACGGGGACCATCTGCGCCAGCACTTCAGCGAGCTTGATTTGGGACGGATAATAGAAATCGGTTCCCGACATGTGCACGAAGCGAGCTACTTGCTCTCGAATGGCGCGCAACACTTTCGGATGAGAGTGCCCGGTCGCGACCACCGCAATCCCGGCCGTGAAATCCAGATATCGGTTGCCATCGACGTCTTCGACGACCGCTCCACGCGCCTTCTGAACGACCAGCGGATAGATGCGGGTCGCAGATTGCGACAGCGCACGCTCATCGCGGCGGACCCACGCCTTGGCTTGCGGTCCTGGAGGAGGGGTGATGATAGCAGGGGTCTTCTGTAAAGGCGATTTCCCGCCCTGTCTTTTGCTCCCAACGACTCGCTTCGCCACCGTGCCACCTCTTTCTTGTTCAAACCGGGTATTGAGCTTGAGGATTTTGAGGGACTCTGATCGGGAGATCAATGAACGAAGAAGCAACACACCTCGATGGCGAGACCATTGACATCAAACGGAAGGAGAAAGCTGTAAGACAGGCCAGGAATAGTAGATAGCTCGAGCAGTGACGGCGTGGCAGTGTCGTCTGGATTATCCTTTGTTCTTCAACACCGTGAGAATCTCTTCGGCATGGCCATCGACTTTGACTTTACGAAATATCGCCTTGATGAGCCCGGCCTGATCGATGATGAAGGTACTCCGTTCGATGCCCCAGTACTTCTTACCGTACATATTTTTCAGCTTGTACACGCCGTAGGCCTTCGAGACCCCCGTTTCTTCATCGCTGAGCAGCGAAAACGGCAGACTGTATTTTTCAATGAATTTGCGGTGTGACTCCGCACCATCCAGACTGACGCCTAAGATGACCGCCCCGGTTTTGGTTATCTTGGTATACGAATCCCGGAGATCGCACGACTCTTTGGTGCAGCCCGGCGTATCATCTTTCGGATAAAAGTACAGAACGACCTGTTTGCCCTTCAGACTTTTTAAACTGACCAACTTTTCTGTTTGATCCGGCAAGGAAAAATCCGGCGCCTTCGTTCCAACCGTCACATCATCCGCCATCTGCAGACCTTTCATTACCTCGGGCCGCTGCCCATACCGGGGCGTTGATTGGAATAGTTTTGATTTTTGGGCTGCTTTTTAATGTTGGCATCAGGCGATCCGAATTGACGGAGTGCAGGCGAGTCCCAGATCACTTTGTCTCCGGGCGCAAGATTCGCCGCTTCAATAAAATGATCACGAGCCTGATCGCTGTCCCCCAGCGCAAAGAGCGCGAGGCCAAGATTGTAATGGGCTTCCGCAGCTGTCGGAGCTCCGGTTAATACTTGTTCGAAATGCGTTTTCGCCTGATCGAATTGCCGGCTCTGATATTCCTCTATCCCTTGAGAATTAATCTGTACTAATTCCGGAGCCACATTCGGCTT
>JAICXS010000345.1 GCA_025934615.1 Nitrospiraceae bacterium | reverse complement strand
GAACTGGTGCTGAAGACGTGATCCAGGTCGGCTAGGTTTCGTTGGTGCGCATCTGGATAGACTGCGAACAGATCCGCGTAGCCCTCACGAATCGCTGTACCGAGCACCTCCTTGTGCTTTGCACCCCGATACTGAGTCCATTTTGATGTCGGAACGCCACTGGAGTCGGTAAAGCCAATGAATTTCAGAACGCCGATGAGCGAAGCGTCGTTGCTTGACTTAAAGCCGACCGTTTTCAGCCACTGAACTGTGACTTTCTGAGGAATACCCACTTCGCGGATCTTCGCCAGCAACGACTTAATCTTGCCGGGAACGGTCGTGTATATGAAATCTGCCATTTTTGGTCAGCCTCCTCTTCTTATGCACCATTCAGTGCCGCGCTTTTACGGCTACTAGTGAGCATGCTTGCCGGTATAGCAGACTAAACTTACGGTAAAATTGGGAGCAATCATTGCTTGTCTTCTATTAGTTGTCAAATGATATCGGGAGAGACGAAGCATAGGGCCGTTGTAGCGGAGAAAAGTTGCCCTGATCCAAACCACCAGTTCGGCTGTCTATTGAAGAGGCGCGCAACGAAATTGATGGTTCGCTTCTGCCTAAATAAGAAAGGCGCTTACTCGCAGCGTTTGCGGGATCGCTGAAGGAGATCATCATCTTCGCCTTAAATATGGGAATGCGGCAAGGCGAGATCCTAGGGCTTCAATGGCAGGACGTGGATTTCGGATTCGGGACCCTGTGTGGTGATGAAAAGCAAAGATGGCACGCGACGGACCATCCTACTCAATAGCACGGCATTTGGCTACTTGTGACCAAACAGGCGGCGTTCGGTAAAACGATGGGCTTGGTGTTCGCAACCTCAGGGCTCCTGGATGGAAAGAAATAAAGGCGTCGGAGTCTTTGTTGAAACCAGCTTTGTCTTCATCTCCGCACTATGAATTGGGAAGGCAAGACTGTTCTGCTTAATCTTTGCAATAGATTATGGTGCCTTTCTTCTTGCCGCTGCTGACTTTGACTTCTTCGCGGACTTGATGCGTGTCAGCGCTTGGCCCTTATGGATGGCCACGTGCTCGGTCTTGTCGCTTTTGATGAAGTACTGCGGCTCGGCTTTCGAGGCATGATGCACGTAGCCGTTGACCATCACATCTGAGACGACTTTCCTGACGATGACGCCGCGTACTCGACCGGCTTCAGAATTCCACTCAACATGGTCGCCGCGTTTAAACATTTTAGGCATTGCTCGGACGTTCGGCCTGCCGGTTTTCCTATTGACCATCCCTCAGACTCGTCTATCCTGGGACCCGAATCAAGCGGCGGATTGCCTTCTCAGGGACGGTGATGGCTGACAGAAGAGGTTTTCTCCCCAACCAGCATGGACAGCTATGGAACGATCTCCCCAAGTGGCAAAGGAGGACCTATGAATGGCGGCGCAGTGTTCATGTATCTGCTATCGGCCGGCTTCGTCGGGACGGTGATGATCGGGGGTGCGGCGGCGACCGAGACCAATCTCAAAACGACAGCCAGCCGGTATTCGGTCACCGAGACGATCGAGCGAATCGAGAAGGCCGTCGTCGAAAAAGGCATGCGCATCTTCGCCCGGATCGACCATGGCGAAGAAGCGAAAAAAGTTGGATTAGAAATGAAACCGACGATCTTGCTGATCTTCGGGAACCCGAAAGGCGGGACCGCGCTGATGGTGGCCCAACCGACGGCCGCCATCGACCTTCCCATGAAAGCGCTGGCCTGGGAAGACAAAGACGGCAAGGTCTGGCTCACCTATAACGCATCCACGCTGCTGAGTCAGCGTCATGGTGTACCGGAAGATCTCATCTCAAAGATTCAGCCGGTGGAAACGCTCTTGAAAGCGACGGTGAAATAGGCAAGGTCGAAAATATCGTCGCTTGCTAAGACTATTTACTATTTATAATGGTGCGATACGGTTGCACCAGCGTTGCATCCATCGGACGACCTTTGATAATGGTAAGAAGCCATGATTGACCAGGCTTTTTCAGAAGACTTCGCACGGGAGTGGATTGACTCATGGAACAGCCATGATCTGAGTCGTATCCTGTCTCACTATTCTGAAGATTTTGAGATGTCCTCGCCTCTCATCGTTCAGATCGCCGGCGAACCGAGTGGGAAGCTGAAAGGCAAGGCCGCGGTGGGCGCCTACTGGAAGAAAGCGTTGCAGCTCGTCCCTGATCTCCGGTTCGAGCGACTCGAAACCCTGCTTGGGGTGAACAGCCTGACTGTCTATTACAAGTCCGCGCGAGGCTTGTCAGCCGAGGTGTTCCATTTTGGTCCCGATAGAAAGGTGGTACGCGCGTACGCGCATTATGCGATAGGGTAGGCGTTAACCGGCTTCGCGTGGCAGGCGATCAGTTATCAGAGGCTGGATCGATGGAAGTCCTTGCCATGGGCGGTACGATTTAGATTTGGTCGTCTCGCTACGTTTGCGCTGTACGAAATACGATGACCACCCCGGCGATACCTCCCTTTTGGTCCAAGATGGGCGCCGCGCTATCTGCAATAGCATGCTCTGTCCCGTCCCGGGCTATCAACACCGTGTGGTTCGCTAGACCAATCACTCCTCCCGTGGAGATCACTCTGTAGAACGGACTCGTGACTGGGGCCCGGGTCTCTTGATTAATAATTACAAACATCTTATCGAGCGGTGTGCCTTTTGCCTCATCCTCCGTCCATCCTGTTAATGACTGCGCGACTGGATTGATAAACTTCACGTCTCCCGCTGCATCGGTCGCAATCACGGCATCTCCGATACTGCGCAACGTCGTCAGCAGCCATTGCTCACTTTGTCGCAGCGCATCTTCTGCGGCCTTTCGTTCGCTCAGGTCTCTCGTCACCTTAACGTAGCCGCGCAATACGCCTTGTTGATAAATGGGCGTGAGCACGACATTCGCCCAAAATTGCGGCCCGATTTTCCGAACGCGCCAGCTTTCTTCCTCATACCGGCCGTCAAGCTTCGCCCGTTCCAGCTCCTGTTGTGGCTTGCCCGCTCGAATCGCCTCCTCAGTGAAGAACATGGAATAATGCCGGCCGATGACTTCTGACTCCGTGTACCCCTTTAGTCGTTGCGCGCCTGGGTTCCAAGTTGCGATTCGGCCTTCAGGGTCCAGCATGTAGATGGCGTAGTCCACTACGGCTTCTACCATCAGCCGGAATTGATCCTCTGGAAAACTTGGCTCGCTATCCTTCGTGACGCTCTTCGCAGTTCTACGCGATTGTTTTGAGGTCCTCTTTCGTTCCTTGGGATTGTGCCGTTGCGCCATACCTCCCTCTCTCACTTCATAGGATTGATCGGTTGGTCTCCGGAGGATTCTACAGGAATCCCTTTTTTCAGACTATCCGTTCGATCAAGTATCCCGAACGTTCTCTTTTTTTACAATAAGAGCTACGTCCTTTTGCTGAATTTCTGAGCGACTGTTGAAACCGGTGACAGGAGACGTTTGTTTCGCACTGTGGGCTCTGTGGGAAATCGCTCAAATTCGCCACAATCGATAGCAGATCCCTGTAGATGTGGCCTTGGGTTTCAGCAGTGGCACAGGGCTTGCTGAGGCTATAGCTATTGATG
>JAICXS010000479.1 GCA_025934615.1 Nitrospiraceae bacterium | reverse complement strand
TGGCATTCCGCGGCGACACACATGCGCTCATCCCGCTCTATGCGGTCGGCGTATTCTTATCGTTCACGCTCTCGCAGTCCGGCATGGTCAAACACTGGCTGGCGAAACGAGGCCGCCATTGGCGGAAGCGGCTGACGATCAACGGCCTCGGGGCTGTGACGACGGGACTGGCGACATTGATCATTGCGAGCACCAAATTTATACACGGGGCCTGGATCGTCATCGGCCTGATCCCGCTCATCATCCTGTGGTTCCGCTCCGTACACGCACACTACGTGGCCGTCGAGCAACAGATCAGGTTGACGCGGGATCACCGCCCGCCGCAGCCGCGCCGCAATACGGTGGTCATTCCCATTAGTAGCGTGAATCGCGGCGTGCTTCGCGCGCTCGACTATGCGCGCAGCCACTCCACCGATGTTCGCGCCGTGTTGGTGGATATCGACAAGGAAGACACTGCACTTACGGAAATCAAATGGGCCCAGTGGGGATGCGGCGTTCATCTCGTCGTCTTGCCGTCCCCCTACCGCTCGGTCTTGCGGTCGCTGTTGGACTACATCGAAGAGCTGCTGCAAAAGGATCCGAATAGCTGGGTGACCGTCGTCATCCCAGAAATCCTTCCGGCGCGTTGGTGGCAGAATATCTTGCACAATCAGCGCGCCCTGATGTTAAAAGCCGCGCTCCTGTTCAAAGAGCGCGTGATCCTGACCGACGTCCCCTTTCATCTGGAGCGTTGACGCAGAATGCAAACTTCAAAATTCAAAGCTCAAAATGCCGGCCCGGCCTTGACTTTTGCATTGTTCATGTTCAATTTTGCATTGTGCGAGCCTGCGCTGGCTTTCAAAATACTCAGCCCCACCGACGGTCAGACCGTCTCGGCGGGAGACACGATTCCGATTACGATCGATGTCGGACGCGACACCGGCCTCGTACAGGTTCGTTATTATTGGTACGGTGAGCAAGACGACACGCTGGTTGAGCAGGCCGATACGAATTCGACCGGGTCGATTGTCGCGACTGCCTCAATGGTGTCCACGGCCGCCAGCGACCCGCCTTACGGGGGACGATTACTCGTCCCGCAAGACGGCATCGGACCAACGCGGCTGCTAGCCATCGGAGAAATCTCCCGCGGACGGCTCGGCGGCCGGTCGGTGTTCGATGAGCTCATCGTGCAGATTGAGCCCAAAGCGACGCTTGCCTCAATTGAATTTGAAACCGACAAACCCCTTCGTCTCGGTCGTTCCGGGCAGTCTTCGGATTACGGCCATGTCGATTCGCTGGGAAAAATCTTCGACCTACCCGTCGTCGGTATCTTTTCAGATGGCGTGGTACGTTCCATCCGTTCTCCCGCAGCCGGTACGTCATACCGGTCCTCGAACGAGCAAGTAATCAAAGTACATCCCCACGGCCTGCTCCAAATTGTCGGCAACGGTCGCGCGACCATAACTGTCACGAACCGCGGGAAGCAGGCCGACCTGGATATCATTGTCGAAGTCAACGATGAACCGAACCAACCGCCCGTGGCGGAAGCCGGATCGAATCGGACGGTGAAAGCCGGAACCCGCGTCGAATTGAACGGCTTGAAGAGCCTCGACCCCGAAGGCGAGGCGCTCTTTTACGCGTGGAGCCAGGTGCGCGGCAGTAAAATTCCGCTCTTGGATCCTAATATGCCGAAGGCCTCGTTCACCGCCCCAGCAGTCTCGGAAAAGCGGCTCTATCGATTCAAGCTTCGCGTGTCGGACCGAAAGGGAGCCGAGAGCTTGCCTGCCTTTGTCGACGTCATCGTCGAACCGTAGCAGTTGCGGCCGCGCTGAAAAGCCGTTTGAACATCCGGCATCACTCTCTAATTAATGAAGGACCGAGGACAGTGGCAGCAAGAAGAGAAAGATGGGGGGAAGAGAAAGAAGTAAACTTCAGGAAGCCGCTTCACCGTTCGATCAAATCAAACGGTGAAGCATTTTTAGCGCAAGTTCGCTACGCCGCGGGACGCTGACCTTGGTTGACGGTGATGAGATAATCGCCGAATCCCGGAGACCAGAGCGAGATCTTCCCCGATCGGCTCAAACGGTCGATCGCAAGAAATAATTGCGCCCAATTCACTTCCGGGAGCAGCTTACCAATTTGGTCCAATGTTTGCGTGCCATGCTGCTGCAACACACCTATGACCCATTCATCGATTGATGGCTTCTCCTGCACCATCTCGCGGCGATCGTGAACCTGCTTCATCGACTCTGCCATAAGTGTCGTCATAGGGTCGTCTCCTTTACCTTTAAGGATAGTGCTCCTGATTTACGCTTTGTCGTAGAGGAGCTACATCAGCCGGAAGCTTAAAGATGTGTACATCCTTGTCTGACGCTCAAACAACTACGTTGAATATGAACCTCTGCCTATGCGCTGGTCCGGCGCTGAAGAGGTTCGGGTTCGCCTTGACGGATGGCCTGTTCATTCGCTGCTTTTTCAATTTCTGCATTGA
>JAICXS010000279.1 GCA_025934615.1 Nitrospiraceae bacterium | reverse complement strand
CGGCGGGCGGCCGGAATTGGCGCAGGCCGGGGGGAAAAACCCGGAACGGTTAGATGCGGCGTTGACGAAGGTATTTGAGTTGGTGGAACGGGTGGTGAGCAGGTAGTGGCTGGGGACGAACGGAATGGCCTCTGTGCTCGCAGGCCGCGCACGCGAAGACGGTGCTCGTCCGATGCGCGCAATGGAGGCCATTCCGTTCGCCCCCTCGGCAGTGCCATACCGCTTTAATAAGGAAAGAGTGACAAGAAGTCGTATTCTAGCATTGGATCCGGGGACAAAGCGCATCGGCGTTGCCTTGAGCGATGAGATGGGATGGATCGCGCAGCCGCTGGAGACGTTTGAGCGACGTTCCATCACGGCCGATCTTATCCACATTCAGCAATTGGTGCATGCGCATGCGGTAGACCGGGTGATTCTGGGCATGCCGTTTCGGTTGGATGGCAGCGTCGGGCCGGCTGCTGAACAGGTCGAACAGTTCAAAGTAATGCTGGAAGGCGCGTTGACGGTTCCCGTGATCCCGTGGGACGAGCGTCTGACGTCGAAGTCCGCGGAGGCGATACTCATCGAGGCCAATGTCAGCCGAAGGAAGCGGAAGGGGGCAGTCGACCGGGTGGCGGCCGCCATTCTGTTGCAGAGTTATCTGGAATCTCTCTCGGCTGAAAAGACCAGTGCAATTGATTCAGACGTGCAAGACGACGCGACGTGGGACGACCCGTGACGCGACGATGGTTGCCCTGGGTCATCATCGCGTCGCTCAGCGTCTTGATACTGTCTGGTGTTCTCATCATGCTCTGGATCACGAGCCCGATGATCCGTTCCTCGACCGGTGCTTCGCCTCCGATACAGATCGTCGAGATTCCCGATGGTGCGAGCTTCCGTCAAGTTGCGGCCCTCTTGGAATACGAGCGGGTCATTCCAAGCCGGTTGGGCTTTCTGTTGCTGGGACGGCTGACCCTGGCCGACCGCCATATTATCCCGGGCGAATATGCGCTGCATGGCGGCATGGCCCCGCGGGACATCTTAGCTAAACTGCTCGCCGGCCAAGTGGTGCTTCACCCCGTCACGATTCCAGAAGGCTTCACGGTCGCTCAAATCGCCGCCTTGCTTGAAGAGAAGGGATTGACGAATGCCAAGGAGTTTCTCGCGCGTGCGCAAGACCGGGATTTTATCATCAGCGCCTTCCATCTCGATCTGCCCAACTTAGAAGGCTATCTGTTTCCCGATACCTATCATTTCTCCAGGCATGCGAAGGCCAAAGAGATGATCACGACCATGATGGACCGATTCTGGCAAACGTTTACGCCCGAGTGGCGCGCACGTGCCAACGACATTCATATGACCGTGCATCAAGTGCTCACGTTGGCCTCGGTCATTGAGAAAGAAACCGGCGCCGATGGCGAGCGTGAGTTGATTGCATCGGTGTTTCATAATCGCTTGCGGAAACGTATTCCCTTGCAAAGCGATCCCACCGTCATTTATGGCATGACGTCCTTTGACGGCAATTTGAGGCGGGGCGATTTGGAGAAGACGACGCCCTATAACACGTACCGCGTGGTTGGCCTCCCGCCAGGTCCGATTGCCAATCCGGGCGCGCATGCGATTCGCGCGACGCTTTATCCGGCTTCGACGACATTTTTGTATTTCGTGTCGAAGAATAACGGAACGCATCAATTTTCCTCGACGTTGGCGGAGCATAATCTGGCCGTCGACCGGTATCAACGTCGTCATTCGAAACGCGCATCTTAAGAGAAGGAACGATATGCTTCATTCATGGTCCGATTTGCCTACACGGATCGATCATACGCTTCTCCGACCGGAGGCCACACGCGCGGATATCCAACGCCTCTGCGAGGGCGCCAAGCGCTATGGGTTCCGTGTGGTCTTTGTCCCGCCGTGTTATGTCGCGGAGGCGGTCGAGGCGTTAATGGGCACCACTATTCTAGTCGGCATTCCAGTGGGATTTCCGTTAGGCGGGCAGACCACCGCGACGAAAGTCCACGAAGCTACCGAAGGCGTTCGCCGAGGGGCGGCCATCGTCGATATGGTCATCAACATCAGTCGGTTGAAGTCCGGCGAGCATGACGCCGTGCGAACCGATATCGCTGAAGTGGTTCAGGCGACACGGACGGTCGAACATAAAGTCATTCTTGAAACCTGTTATTTGACTCAGCAAGAAAAGCTGACGGCTTGTAAATTAATTGTCGAGGCGGGCGCCGATTATGTGAAGACCTCGACGGGATTCGGCGCCGGGGGCGCGACGGCGCCGGATGTCGCGCTGCTCAAACACGCGGTCGCCGGTAGGGCAAAGGTGAAGGCGTCTGGTGGTATCAGGGATCTGACGACGACCCTCACGATGTTGGAGGCGGGGGCCGACCGGATCGGCACCAGTGCGAGTGTGAAGATCATCGAAGAGTGGGTTAGCCAACCGCAGCACTCTTCCCCGATCGGTCGGTAGGAGGGCCTATGGAACTTCGAAGAAGGGGACGCGTTCCACTTCAGCTCTCCGTCTCCTTCGCCTCCGATGAGGAGACAGGCACAGGCGTCATGTACAATCTGTCAACGGAAGGGTGCGCCATCGAAAGCGAAACACATGTACCGATGAACTCGTATGTCCAGATAGAAGTGCGGATGTCCCCGGATGAGGCGCCGGTGCAGATCGAGTTTGCGGCTGTCCGATGGTCCACCCGAACGGAGTTCGGGGCGGAATTCTTGACGATTCAGGAAGAAAGTAAGAAGCGCATCTCGAAATACCTCGCCACAAGGAACTGATTCCCTTCTTCAACGTACCCAGGTAGGCTTGCTCGCTTCCGCGGCTCTATCGGCACTTGAGGCAAGATGCCGAAGTCGTGATGGAGTCGTTGGAGCAGCATATCAGACATCGGACGAAGAAAAAGAAGCCGGTTTACCATCCTCATGCACGCGCGGCACGTGGGCTAACAACGGTTCATCCGTTCTCATCGCCACAGATTGATGACGGGATTCATGCGGACACCCAGGTACAGTCAACTAGAGACATTGGCAAGGTTGGTCGTCTACTATAGCTGGAGGATTGTCCACAGTGACCGTGGCGTCAGACGAGATGCGGGCAGTCATGAAGGAGCAGGAGCATGAGCGAGATGAGCACCGATATGCCGGTCACCGAGGAGCCCCCTGCTTCTTCCTCGCCGATCGGAAAGATACTCGTCCTAGTGCTCTTTGCCGCCGCGCTTTTTGTTTTTTTCTACTTTGACCTGAAGCAGTACGTTTCACTGGAGGCGTTGAAGGGGAACCGAAATCGTCTACTGGCCTTCACGGAAGCGAATTACACGTCGGCTGTCCTTATCTATATTCTGATCTATTGCCTGCAGACCGCGTTTTCACTGCCGGGCGCGACCATCTTTACCTTGGCGGGAGGCTTCCTCTTTGGATCTGTCATGGGCACACTGTACGTAAATATTGCGGCGACGACAGGTGCGACGTTGGCGTTTTTGGCCGCTCGCTATCTATTTCGTGATTGGGTGGAGCGGAAGGTTGGAAACCGGCTTGCCTCGATTCAGGATGGATTTGCGAAGAACGCTTTTAGCTATTTGCTGACCCTGCGATTGATTCCGCTAGTTCCTTTTTTTCTGGTGAATCTCATCTCGGGTCTGACGCGCATGACCGTGGGAACATTCATGGCCGCGACCGCGATCGGCATTATTCCGGCTGGCTTTGTCTTTGCCAATGCGGGGCGTCAACTCGGGTCGATCAACTCCTTGAGTGAAATCGCGTCGCCGCGAGTGCTGGGCTCATTTGCATTGCTTGGGCTGTTGGCGCTGGTCCCCATCGTCTATCGTAAGCTGAGCAGACACACGCAAAAGGATGGGTCATGATTGAAGGCTCTACGCCGCCGATTCTGCCGGATGACGAGTACAACCGAAGGCTGGTGCAGAACGTTCATCCTTCTCATTGGAGGAATCCCGAGCCGAGCGGCCGCTACAACCTGATTGTTATTGGCGCGGGGACAGCCGGTCTCGTGACGGCGGTTGTGGCGGCTGCCTTAGGGGCGAAGGTGGCGCTGATTGAAAAACATTTGATGGGCGGCGACTGCCTCAATGTAGGCTGCGTGCCGTCGAAAGCGGTAATTCGCGCTGCACGCGCGTGGGCACATGTTCGGCATGCGGAGGCATTCGGCGTCCACATCGCCGGCGCGGTGACTTAT
>JAICXS010000165.1 GCA_025934615.1 Nitrospiraceae bacterium | reverse complement strand
GGTTGGGGAAATGGGACGTTCTGAGCCGATCCCGAAGAGCCTTCCATGGGCTGCCTGTATGGATAGTGACACTCTCCCGCGTCCTTAGTTCATAAGTGTGCTTCTTTCCGGAAAGCACGAGATACGGTCCACATCCTATGAAGGAGTAGCGGGCGACCGTGTCACTTCCCCGGCCACTTTCTAAGAGAAATGACGGGTACCCTGGAATGGCTAGGCGACAATAGAGCTCGTAAGGATCTTCTGTTGAAGCGGGGATGGAGAGCACCAACGGTTGAGGATGCGCTTGATTAAGAAACTGACTGCGAGACGGAATGACCATATCAGTGGGGACAGTAAAGTAGTCGCCCATAAAACTATGGGTTCAGTGGGCCATTGTGCAATTAGCCTGATGCATTCTTCAAGGACCCCTAGAAACGGAAGCCATGCGTAGGCCCAGGCTTACACGTATCTTTCCGAACGCCTATTCGCAAAATAGCGAGATTCCTATATTGAGTGAATATATCTAATTGTATTCTGACCATAGCTTTTCATTCTGCTCTGGAGGACTTCATGGAATGCCATCGCTGCCAAGGCCTTATGGTCGTGGATTACTATATCGATATGGAAGATGATCAGGGCACGCATTGGTTACGAGCCTGGCGGTGTATGGCCTGTGGTGAAGTGATCGACCCAGGGATTATCCAACGCCGGCTTGTACGGGAATCGAGGCTCCAGGGGTTTATCGAGCGTGTCACTGGGAGACGGAAAATTCGGCGTTCGCATCTTATTGTTCCAATATAGTACAGTTTTTAAAGTCACACCTGCGATCCGTCATGAAGTATCTCGCCTAAGATCTTCCGTGAGGCGTTCCTATGATAGGATAGGTTCGCCTTGACAATTCCCCCCAGATTTTGATTGAATGACGCGCCGTTTCAGGCCTCTGAGAACGTGTAAACGAATAATTGGGATATGCCCTCGACCGATCCGTTGTATGCGGGCCTTGGGCAAGCAGTTCGCATCGGCACTGAATTGCTTGCTGCCCTGATTGTCGGTGGAGGGTTGGGCTGGGTTGCAGATACCTACCTCTTCGCATCAGGTCCGTGGGGCTTGGTGGTAGGACTGATCCTCGGCGCTGCTGCCGGTGTACGTAGCGCGTATCGGGCCGCGCAGCGCTGGTCCAAGCCGTAAACTCTTCAGCGCATCGCTCACAAAAGGAATCACGGTGGAAAATCCGCTTCATCCGTTTGAGTTACATAATTACATACCGCTGTCCTTATTCGGGATCGATATTTCCCTGAATAAGGCCGTGTTCCTCATGTGGCTGATCATCGCCATGGTCGCCGGCTTGCTCATTACTGCCGGTTCCTCGCGTCGCCTTGTTCCGACGAAGCTGCAAAGCCTCGCTGAATTGCTCGTCGATTTTATCCGGGGCATGATCCTCGACACGATGGGAAAGGACGGACTTAAGTTTTTCCCGTTTATTGCGACACTGTTCCTATTTATTTTATTCAGCAACCTGCTGGGTCTCATCCCAGGATCGTACACCGTAACGAGTCAAATTATCGTCACGGCAGTCTTTGCGATTACAGTCTACGCGATGAGCCTTGTGGTCGGTTTTGTTCGCCATGGCGTGAAGTTTTTTGGCATCCTTGTACCGCCGGGCACTCCGGCCTGGCTCTTGCCGCTCATGATGCCGATTGAATTGATCAGCCAATTGGCTCGACCCATTTCACTGGCCGTTCGGCTCTTTGCCAACATGACGGCCGGGCACGTTATCTTAGGGGTCCTGTTTGGGCTTGCCATCGCCGGCGGCGCATTGATTGGCTGGTTGCCCTTTGCGTTTACGATTGCCATGAACGCACTGGAGGTCGGTATTGCGTTCATTCAAGCCTATATTTTTACCGTGCTGACCTGCGTCTATCTTGGCGATGCTATCACCCTGCACGGACACGGCGATGCCCATGCCCACTCCTAGAAAAAGAGACCGCCGTGATGGGCGCCCTAGCGTCGGACTGTTCATGTAATTAGGATGTTTAAAACTCAAACCGGAGGATAGGATACGATGGATTCTGCAGCTTCAGCCTTGTTGGGAATGGGAATGGCAGCCGCCGGCTTCGCCGGAGCGGGCGTCGGCATCGGGTATATTTTCGGCAAAATGATCGAGGCGGTTGCCCGACAACCGGAAGCTGAAGGTCGGGTCGCCAAGTACATGTGGATCGGCTTTGCGCTGGTCGAAGCGATCGCCCTCTATGGTCTTGTCATCGCGTTCATCATCATGGGATTGCGGAAATGATCGAGAAGATCAGATCGAGGTTGGGGTTCAGATCGGCCCAGCTGCATGTCTTATCCTCGGCCTCAACTTTAGTCGTAACCTTAACCTAGGCTCGAAACATGCCACAGTTTGAATCTCATTTTTTCTCCTCGCTGATCTTTTGGGAAATCGTGTCGTTCGGCATCCTGTTATGGGTGCTGTATAAGTATGCGTTCCCGCCTATCCTTGAAACCCTGGATTTGCGGGAGCGAAAGATCAGGGAAAGTCTGGAGCAGGCCGAGCGCCATCGTATCGAAGCAGAACGGAGAATGCAGGAGTACGAAACGAAACTCACCGCTGCATCCCGTGAGGCAGAGGCGGTCCTGACACAAGCCAAAGAGCGGGCGCAGCGTCTGTTAGATGAAAATGAGCAGCGACTCTTGGCGGAAGCGGATCGGGTAAAAGCCGATGCGACTCGCGAGATAGACCAGGAACGTCGTAAGGCGATACAGGAAATCCGCAGTCAAGCGACGGATCTCGCCTTGCTCGTGGCAGAAAAGGTGATCGAACGGAGCCTGACAGATGCCGATCACCGCCGATTGGCGGATGAGGCGCTTGCCGCGGTGGCAAAGAATTACGGGGCTTAGGTTCTAACGTTACGCGTTCACGTCAAAATTAAAAACCGAGCTGTTTTAACTGTTGACGCTTCCGCGCTGATATCCTTCCAAGTCAACCGTCACGAACCGGAATCCCACATCCTTCAATTTTTGCGCGATGCCGGTTCGGCGGGTTTTGTCTTGTAGAACCGCCAGACCATCATTGTCCAGTTCCAGCCGCGCGATGTCCCCATGATCCCGCACTCGAAACTGCCGAAATCCTTCGCGAAACAATGTCGCTTCGGCCTGCTCGACACGGCTTAGTTTCTCGCGAGTGATTGCGGTGCCGCGAGGAATCCGTGACGACAGGCAAGCCGCGGCAGGTTTATCCCAGTTGGACAGTCCAAATTCTTTGGCTAGCATTCGGATCTCAGTCTTGGTGAGTCCGGTTTCCAGTAGGGGGCTACGGATGCCCCGTTCACGAGCTGCGACTAGGCCTGGTCGGTCATCCCCCAAGTCATCTGCGTTGGTTCCATCGACGATGGCCCCGAGTCGAAGATCGTGCTGGAGGCGTTCCAAAAGTTGATACAGGTCTGTCTTGCAATGATAGCAGCGGCTCGCATCGTTACGGACAAAATCATCAATCTGAAGCTGGTCGGTCGGCAGCATGATGTGCCGCGCACCGATCTCGGCGGCGACTCGACGCGATGCTTCCAATTCGATGTCGGGGAAGGTCGGCGACACGGCGGTCACCCCGATGGCCCGGTCGCCCAGCGCATCGTGAGCCACTTTGAGCACCAGCGTGCTGTCGATTCCTCCGGAGAAGGCCACGACCACAGAGTTCATTTCTCGTAGTAAGGCGCGCAATCTCTGGAGTTTGTCCTGCAGCATGACGGCGGGACTGGTAGTAGTGGTCGGCATGGCTACGATTTCACTTTCGCCTTGTTCTGATTGGCGACGACCACAAGGGCATAGCGAGAGGGATGCAGATACTGCTTTGCGACGCGTAAGACGTCTTCTTTCGTGACCTGTTCGATCAGTTTCGGATAGCGGCTGAAGTAGTCGAGGCCCAGGCCATAGAGTTCGACCAAGGCCAGCACATCAGCCAGTTTGGCAATCGTATCCACGCGCAGCGGAAAACTTCCGATCAGATACGACTTGGCCTCCGACAACTCCTGGTCAGTCACCGGCCCTTCACGAATGCGATTGAGTTCGGTGACGACACCGGTGATGGCTTGATTGGCCGCTTCATTTCTTGTTTGAAGACTGACGATAAACGGCCCCGGCATCAGATTCGCCTCGAAATGGCTGCCGACATGGTAGGCCAGCCCTTGATTGTCGCGAATGGAATCCATAAGGCGCGAAGAGAATCCACCCGCGCCGAGAATATAGTTCATAACCGTCACGGCATAGTAATCGGGATTCGTTCGACTGATCCCGACATGCCCCATGAGGATCGTTGCCTGCGTCAAATCTTTCTCGATGAGCTTGACCACCGACTTCTCTAGTTGATGCGGCGGTGCGAGCGTTCGTGCGCTGTTGTCTCCACGCTTCCACGCCCCAAAACGTTTCGCAAGCTGAGCTCGTGCTTGATCGGCCGTGATGTCGCCGACAATCGTCAGGATCGTTTGATTCGGCACATATTCGCGTGTGTAAAATTGAACCACATCGGCTCGTTTGATCTTGGGAAGCGTCTCTTCTGTGCCGGTAATGGGCCATCGATACGGATGGCTGGGAAAGACGACTTGTTTAAAGGCCTTGCCGGCCACCTGTCCGGGATCGTCTTTCTCGCTCTGAATCTCACCCAGGATTTGGCTCCGGACTCGTTCCAGTTCATGCTCGGCAAAGGCAGGATGCAGCAGAATATCTGCTAGGAGCTCGAATCCCAGTTCGATATCTTTTTTTAAGACTCTAGCGGAAGCAGTCGTAAAATCCTCTCCTGCCTTGGCTTGGAGCGCCCCGCCGACAAACTCGATTTGTTCTCCAATTTGGTTGGCCGATCGGGTGGTGGTTCCCTCGTCCAGTAATCCGGCCACCAGGTTGGCAAGGCCTGCCTTGTCAGAGGGATCGTGAGCGGCCCCTGCTTTGATCAATGCATGGATCTGGACGATCGGCAGCGCATGCTGCTCTTGTATCAACACCGTGAGCCCGTTCGGCATCACAAACCGAACCGGGTTGATGTCGGCTGCTTGAGCGGACTGATCGGAGATCGTCGACAGCATGACAGCCAGGACGATGGGAAGAATCGACGAGACGATGAATTTGGTGGCTTGCCCGATCATCATTTTAATGCCGTTCGCTCACGGCGGCTGGTTCGGGGGAAGCAGGAAGTGGGACGAGCGTGCCGACCGTACGGTTATCTGCCGTCAAGTATTGATGGGCGACTCGCTGCACATCCTGCGCCGTAACGCTGCGTATCCGTTCCAGAAACTTATCGATGTGCCGCCAGCCGGCGCCTACGGTTTCAGCCTGGCCGAGCACCATCGCTTGCCGAAAGTTAGAGTCTTGACCAAAGAGATATTCGGCTTCCACCTGGTTCTTCGCCCGTTGAAGCTCTTGTTCTGTCGGAGAACTTTCTTGAATCCGTTCAAATTCCCGGTACAAGGCTTGTTCCACGTCTTGAATTTTTAATCCCGGTTTGACGACGGCAAAACAATAGAGCAGTTCGGGGTCGGT
>JAICXS010000356.1 GCA_025934615.1 Nitrospiraceae bacterium | reverse complement strand
TGCCGATAGAAATGGCGCGCTTGTGTCTCTTCCATGGAGTGGAAGCGATCCTCTTAACCGCCATTGCAGTCATGGCTTGGCAGCGGCTGGAGAATCAGTCCCCCTCACCCATGCCGTTTTTGAAGGATTGGCGGGTGTTGGGACGCATCTTCACCTGTGCCGCCGTCATCACAGTCATAGCATGGACGCCGGTGATATTTCTGACCAGTCTTCCGTCCATCGGTGGCGCGATGGCTGCTCGCATTACGCTGCCGCTCATCCTTGTCCTGAGCCTCATCGGCCTGATCCTGTTCCTCTATCTGATGGTGTCATACACCTTCTCGTATTTGATCCTGTTTGATCGACGGGACGGAATCTGGAACGCCTTGGAAGGGAGCCGGCGAGTCATCAATAGGCACTGGTGGAAGGTCGCTGCCTTCTTCGTTGTCCTCATGTTCTTCAATGTGGAAACGTATTGCCTCGTCGGCTCGGCCGTAGAAATTCTATCACCCCGTTTGGGTTTCAACTGGATGTGCATGAGCGACATGAACGGCGGTCAAGGAGCGTTCGTGCTCCTTCTGCTGACGGCGTTGGGCAGAGCCATCTCGGGATGCGTCCTGGCCGTGGCCTATACGGATATCTATGGTAAGCCTAGCGCCATCGAATGATCCCCATCCCAAGCCATTTCATCTCATCACTCAATTGACTCTCTTCCGACCCGCCCATATAATGACTGGACCAATCTATCGTCGCACCCCACTGCTCAATGGCCACGTTTTCCAAGGACAATTTGTTGCATCGACTCAACGGACTCGCGACTGGTTTACGCCACGCGTTCGCCGTGACACCGGATGGCCAACCGCTCCCCCCTGAGGATGTGGCGCTTCTTGAACGAGTTGCCGATGCGGTGATTCGTCGCCGCATGTCGACGCCGACGCTCTTATTTTTAGAATCAATGGGTCCAATGAATTTCCTCGGTAGCCAAGCGTTGCACTTCTTCACGCCACTGCTCGACGTGATATTTCCTCAACGCGACATTGAGCGTATTGCTCTGCTTCTGGAGCGACGCGATACGCTTGCACGCCTCGCAGCCATCATCGAAAGCCGAGCGGATGCTCAGCAGGCCGCGAATCGACGATGACGCCTGCCGCATCTTCCGATCAGCCGCTTCAAACCATTATTGCCACCGATTGCGGCAGCACCACTACCAAGGCTATTCTCATTGAAAAAACGACCGACGGCTATCGTCAGACCTGCCGCGGCGAAGCGCCGACTACGGTCGAGGCGCCGTTTGAAGATGTGACCCGCGGCGTGCTGAACGCGATCGCCGAGGTGGAAGAGCTGTCCGGCCGGAAAATTCTCGACGGCGAAACGATCATCACGCCCGGCAAAGCCGGCGCTGATTCTAAGATCGGCGTGGACATATATATTTCGACGAGCAGCGCCGGCGGCGGCTTACAAATGATGGTGGCCGGGGCGGTGCAAAGCATGACCGGTGAAAGCGCCCAGCGCTGCGCGTTGGGAGCCGGCGCGATTGTGATGGATGTGCTGGCCTCCAACGACGGACGATTGCCGCATGAGAAGATCGAGCGCATTCGGTCGCTTCGTCCGGATATGATTTTGCTGTCCGGGGGGACAGACGGGGGAACCGTGACGCATGTCGTCGAGATGGCTGAATACATCGCGGCGGCGGACCCCCGGCCGCGGCTGGGCATGAGTTATAACCTGCCGTTGATCTATGCCGGCAATAAAGATGTGCGGCCCCGGATTCGAGAGATTCTCGGGGAGAAGACCGCGCTGACGATCACCGAGAATATTCGTCCCGTCTTAGAGCGGGAGAACCTTGCGCCGGCGCGTAACAAGATCCATGACCTGTTTCTTGAGCATGTCATGGCGCAGGCTCCTGGATACAAGAAACTGATCTCGTGGGCAGGTGCTCCGATCATTCCCACTCCTGCTGCCGTCGGCATGATCATGGAGAGTCTCGCCCGCCGCGACGGCATTAATCTCATCGGGGTCGATATCGGCGGCGCAACGACCGATGTCTTTTCTGTATTCAATGGCGTGTTCAATCGGACGGTGAGTGCGAACCTGGGCATGTCGTACAGTATTTCAAACGTGCTCACGGAAGCCGGGCTGCCGAATATCATGCGGTGGGTGCCGTTTTCGATCGAAGAGCAAACGCTACGGAACCGGATCAAGAACAAGATGATCCGACCGACGACGATTCCCCAAACGCTCGACGAGCTGCAAATCGAGCATGCTATCTCACGGGAAGCCCTACGCTTGGCATTGGACCACCACAAATCATTGGCGACCGGTTTGAAGGGCGTGCAGCAGGAGCGGACGATCTCGGATATTTTCGAGCAGAAAGGGTCCGGCGCCACCCTTATCGACATGTTGAAATTGGATTTGATCGTGGGCAGCGGCGGGATCTTGTCCCATGCGCCGCGCCGGGTGCAATCGATGTTGATGATGGTCGATGCATATCAGCCGTTAGGTGTGACGACGCTTGCGGTCGACAGCATTTTTATGATGCCGCACCTCGGTGCTTTATCGACGGTCAACGAGCAGGCCGCCACGGAAGTGTTCGTCAAAGATTGCCTGGTCTACCTTGGGACGTGTGTTGCGCCGATCGGGCAAGGCAAAGAGGGTGAGCGCTGCCTGGAGTACACCATCACTTTTGAAGGAGATCGTACGCCCGAAAACGGGACGCTCGCGTTTGGCGAACTGCGTCTGATTCCATTGGCATTAAATGAGCCGGCCAAAATCGAATTACGTCCGGCAAAGGGCATGGACGTGGGGGAAGGGAAGGGCAACGCGAGCACTCGTTCAGTCAAAGGCGGCGTGGTCGGTCTTCTCTTGGATGGTCGCGGACGCCCATTGCAATTGCCCACTGATCAGCAGGCCCGTGTGGCAGCGCTGACGCGGTGGTATAAAGCGGTGGATTTATATCCAGGAAAGTAGCTATCGGCTGTCTGTGATCAGCATATAAGTAGCATGAGGACTTCACTTCCATCCTACTGAAGGCTGATAAGTGAACGCTGAGTAATATGGGGCATAGTTACACACCAGGCCTCACCGTTACCGAACGCACGGTCATTCGCAAACGGCGTCTGCTCCCGATTCCAGGCACAGTTCTGGTCAAAGCGGGCGACAAGGTTGGTTCAGAGACAGTAGTGGCGCGGACCGAATTGCCGGGGAAGGTCCATGCGTTGAACGTGGCCAATCTATTGGGGGCCGCCCCCGACGAGATCAATGACTACCTCATCAAGAAAACAGGCGAGGCAGTTCTGCGAGACGAGGTCGTGGCCGAAAACAAACCCATCATCAAGTGGTTTAAGACAGAAGTGCGTTCACCGATTGACGGCACCATCGACTCGGTCTCGACGGTCACGGGTCAAGTGCTGCTGCGTGAACCGCCGCG
>JAICXS010000155.1 GCA_025934615.1 Nitrospiraceae bacterium | reverse complement strand
CGCCGACCGCTTCGGGGATTCCACGGCTCGCTTGCAAGGGCGGCTCACGACCAATCCGCTGGCGCACATCGATCCGTTCGGAACGATTCTGTTCCCCTTGATTTGTTTGCTGCTGCCCGGTGGATTTTTTCTGGCCTGGGCCAAACCGGTGCCCGTCAATGCCGCTCAACTGCGCAATCCGCGCCGAGATATGGCGCTGGTGGCCGCCGCCGGGCCCGGCATGAACCTGCTGCTGGCGCTCGCCAGCGCCATGTTTTACGCCCTCCTCATGTTTGTCGATCAGGCATTTCCTGCCGGCGCGCCACAGTCCGAGATGGCCGCACAGCATGACCTCATTGGCATGTTTGTGGTGCCCCTAGCCGTCATGGCTCGCTATTCCATTCTGATAAACGTCTTGCTGATGGTCTTCAACCTCATTCCGATTCCCCCGCTCGATGGCGGTAGGATTTTAACGAATCTCCTCCCGCCTCGCTCGGCCATGGCGCTCGCCCGCGTGGAACCCTACGGTATGTTGATCATCGTGGGATTGATTTTGCTGGATCCTCAGATCCATGTGATCCAGACGCTCACCGGCACCGTCGTCAGTACCATCGTCGGTAAAATCGGCGCACTGGGGATGGGGTAATCCGCGATGGCTCGAAAGCGCGTCTTAAGCGGTATGCAACCAAGCGGGCTTCTGCACCTCGGCAACCTCCTCGGCGCCTTGGACAATTGGAAAGCCTTGCAGGATCAGTATGACTGTTTCTTCTTTATCGCTGACTGGCATGCGCTCTCGACGAACTACGCCGACACAAGTCGCATCCGTGAATTCGTGCATGAAATGTTAGTCGATTGGCTGGCCGTGGGAATCGATCCCAATAAAGCCACAATCTTCGTTCAGTCCTCCAACTCGGATCATGCAATCTTGCATCTGCTTCTTTCAATGATCACGCCTATTCCTTGGTTGGAACGTAACCCGACCTATAAAGAGAAGCAGGAACAGATTGCCGATCGGGATTTGGCCACCTATGGATTCCTCGGGTATCCGGTTCTACAGGCCGGCGACATTCTTCTCTACAAGGCGGATTTTGTCCCGGTCGGCAAGGATCAACTTCCACATCTTGAGCTGACGTGCGAACTCGCCCGCCGCTTCAACAGCATCTATAAATATGTCTTTTCCGATCCGCAAGAACTGTTGACCAGTTTCCCGAAAGTGCTCGGCACCGACGGCCGCAAAATGAGCAAGAGCTACGGCAACACCATTAACCTATCCGATTCAGAACCGGTCGTGCGCCAGAAGCTTAAAACAATGGTAACCGATCCTGCCCGCGTCCGACGCACGGATCCTGGCAATCCCGACATCTGCCCTGTCTACGACTTTCATAAAATCTATTCTCAACCGGCCGTCGTCGAACGCGTCAATAAAGAATGCCGCACCGCAGAAATCGGCTGCATCGACTGCAAAAAATTGGCAGCCGACGGGATGGTCGCCAAACTCTCCCCCATCTGGAACGCCAGAACCCAATTCAGCCGCGACCCCAAGCAGGTCCAGGATATCGTAGAAGCCGGCGCGGACCGCGCAAAGAAGGTGTCCCACCAGACAGTAGAAGAAGTCAAAGACGCGATGAAGATTTGAAGAGGTGGCGAGCGAGCCTTCCACTCCAGAATGCCTGGGGAACGGCTTGTGATTGTCTGTCGGTTAGAAGCCTTCGAAATTCCTTTGCAGACTCTTGAGGGCGGTTCATAGGTGGTTCTTGCTGTCCGCCGTCACTACTTGGAGTCAGGACGCTGAAAACTTTTCAACTGTAACCGCAGCATGTATCCGCCCCAGATAAAGGCAACAATCATAAGAAGACTTCCGAGAATATACGCCGCGTGCGCCAGCGTGTGATCATATTGCAGCCAGCCGAGCGTCCTCAAAATGTACTCCCAATCGTGGTAATCCTCGACGTCCTTGCCCGTCACTCCTCCTAACAGCACTAGGTCGAGCGCTCGCGCATCATTAATATACGGGGCGAGATCCATCAAACTTTCTGCAAACCACCAGAGACCGACAGACGCCCCGAATGCATCTCGATTTTGGATCAACAAGGCGCCCAGACAGATCAAAGGCATGAGGAGTTGACCGAGAGAACCGCCAAGCACCTGCATGAACCGCCCCATAGGGGTAAAAATAACGTGACCGGCTTCATGAAAGGGAAGATTGATCATGTGCATGAACGATTCGCCCACATAATTGGTCGCCATTGGGGTGGAAATGAATTTCAATCCCCAGAGCAGAAGCCCCGCATAAATGAGTAGCCGTCCGCCATAGACAATAGGATTGGCGCGAGGGTTGATCGGAAACAGCACGTCCTTTCCCCACTGAGGTATGACATATGAAAAAGCCGCACTGTAGGTCTTCGGTGCGGCTTCATGTTTCGCGTAACGTATTGGTGTCGGCCGGTACTTGGCGAAGATGATGCCACACCGTTGGCATTCAGTAGAATCGCTAAGCTGTTGAAATTGGCAGTGAGGACACAGCATGTGAAAAAGCATGCCGCAAAGCATGAGAAAGTCAATCCTTTTGCAGGGGCGAATCGACTATGTGAGAACGAATCGAGGTTACCGCTTCAGAGAGCGGCTAGTTCGGTAAACCCGGCAAGTATCTTCAGCGGTATTCGCGGCTATTCAGCCCTCCGCTGTTCCTCATTACCGTCTTGACAACCTGTCCCTCCCTCGTTACGATTCCAGACCTGCCGGTCGCCACAATACGGCCGGCTTTTTTGTGCGTAGATAGTTGCTTTTCAAGCGGAAGTTCAAGGGGAATTACCACCAATGGCTATTCGAATCGGTATCAATGGATTTGGACGGATTGGGCGTAATGTGTTACGGGCGTCTTTGCATGACGCGGAGCTTGAATTCGTGGCCATCAACGACCTGACCGACGCCAAAACATTGGCCCATCTCCTGAAATACGATTCCGTACATGGCACGCTCACTTCCTCAGTGGAGGCGCGCGAAGATCAGATCCTTATTGACGGAAAACCGATCAAGATTTTGGCAAAGAAAGATCCGAAGGAACTGCCATGGAAAGATCTAGGCGTACACTTGGTGATTGAATCCACCGGCCGTTTCACCGACCGCGAGGGCGCGAGCAAACATCTCTCGGCTGGAGCTAAACGAGTGATCATCTCGGCGCCTGCCAAAGATCCCGATGTGACGATCGTCCTCGGCGTCAACGAATCCACCTATGACCCCAAGGCGCATCAAATTGTGTCCAATGCCTCCTGTACGACGAATTGCCTGGCACCCGTCGCCAAGGTGCTGGACGAGTCGTGTGGGATTAAGCATGGCATTATGACGACGATTCATTCCTATACGAATGATCAACAGTTGCTCGATTTACCGCATAGCGACCTTCGTCGCGCCCGAGCGGCAGGGCTATCCATGATCCCCACGTCGACGGGCGCCGCCAAAGCGCTTCATCTCGTGCTGCCGCAACTGAAAGGCAAGCTGGACGGGATGGCGATTCGAGTTCCCACCCCAAATGTGTCGCTCATTGATTTGACAGTTGAAACCGAGCAGGACTGCGCGAGCACAAGTGTCAATGCTGCCTTTCGCCAGGCGGCTGACGGTCCCTTGAAAGGCATTTTGAAATACTGCGAAGAACCGATCGTGTCCGCGGACCAAAATGGGGATGATCACTCGGCGACGCTGGATTCCCTGCTCACGACCGTGTTGGAACGTCGCATGGTCAAAGTGCTGGCTTGGTACGACAATGAGTGGGCCTATTCATGCCGCGTCCGGGATCTCGCGAAATACATCGCCGGGCGGGGTTGATGGCGTGGACCACCCATAATTGCGTAACTGAGTAATTCAGTAATTAAGGCCTTCTCACGGCTGCTTGGTTCAATTACTTATCGACCAATTACTCAATTACTTCCGCCACGAGAGGACGACATGAACCTGAACAAGATGACGATCGATGCCATCAACCTGCGCGGCAAACGCGTCATCATTCGGGTCGATTTCAACGTCCCGCTCGATGACTCGCATCAAATTACCGACGATACCCGCATTCGGTCCGCGCTGCCGACGATCAATCATGCCGTCGATGAGGGCGCCAAAGTCATTCTCTGCTCGCATCTGGGTCGTCCCAAGGGAAAGCCGGATCCGAATTTCAGCTTAGCTCCCGTGGCACGGCGTCTCCAGCGCCTTCTGGGGAAAGAAGTGACGTTTGCGCCCGACTGCATCGGACCGACCGTAGAAGCGCTGGTCGATAAAATGAAGCCCGGCGATGTCCTACTCCTCGAAAATCTTCGCTTTCATCCCGGTGAGGAGGCAAACGACGAACAATTTTCCAAAGCTTTGGCGTCCCTTGCCGATGTCTACATCAACGATGCGTTCGGAACGGCCCATCGTTCTCACGCTTCCACGGTCGGCATTGCTAAGTTGGTGCCGACTTCAGGCGCCGGCTATTTGAAGAAGAAGGAAATCGAATATTTGGAAGGTGCCGTCGCCAATCCTATGCGGCCGTTCGTCGCCATCCTTGGCGGTGGAAAAGTGTCCGGCAAGATCGGCGTGATCGAGAACCTCGGCAAAAAAGTCGACAAGGTCATTATCGGCGGCGGCATGGCCTTTACGTTCATCAAGGCATTAGGATTGGAAATCGGCAATTCGCTTGTTGAAGATCAGATGTTGGATTTTGCGAAAGGTGTCCAAGAACATGCCTTCTCGCGCGGCACGAAGTTTTATTTGCCGGTGGACTGCGTAGTGGCGGCGAGCCCCGATGCCGGTGCCGAAACGAAGATTGTGCCGGTCCAAGAAATTCCCAAAGGCTGGTACGGAATGGACATCGGCCCTGCCTCAGTCAAATTATTTAGCGAAGCGGTGCAGAATGCGAAAACCATCTTGTGGAACGGCCCGATGGGGGTCTTCGAGAACGATGCCTATGCCAGGGGCACGCTTTCAATGGCCCATGCCGTGTCAAACGCCTACGCTCTCACGATAGTCGGTGGCGGCGATACGGCATTAGCGGTGCACCGGGCGGGCGAATCCGAAAACATGTCGTTCATTTCCACAGGCGGAGGCGCGACGCTCCAACTCTTGGAAGGTAAGGAGATGCCTGGACTGGCAGCGCTTCCTAATCGGCCTTCGTAAAAGTCACGTTTAATCATTATTCGCAGGAGAAGCCGTCTGCCGCTTCTCCGAACCAACTCTCGTAAGAGGCGTCGTTCTCCGCGGTACTGGCTCTGCCCGAAAGGTGTCTGTGCGCCGACGACTTATTGTAGGCAATTGGAAGATGAATAAGACTTCGGCTGAGGCGACATCGTACGTTCGTCGACTGCTCGACCTGATTCAGCCGCAGTGCATTGACATGGTAATCGCGCCACCGTTCACCGCGCTTGACGCGGCTCGGCAAGCGATGGGACAGACATCGGCCTTTGCGTTAGCGGGGCAGAATCTCTTTTGGGAAGAAAAGCGTGCCTATACCGGTGAAATCTCCGCGGCGATGCTCAAAGAGGTGGGTTGCCACTATGTCATCATCGGTCATTCTGAACGCAGACAATGGTTCGGCGATCGGGATCAGGATATCAAGAAGAGGGTCGGCGCGGCCTTACAGCATGGACTGAAGCCGATCCT
>JAICXS010000567.1 GCA_025934615.1 Nitrospiraceae bacterium | reverse complement strand
CGCGATCATGGGACGCATGGCTTGCGAATCGGGCAAACAAATTACCTGGGATGAGGCATTGGCTTCGGAGGTCGAGTTGGCCCCCGGCCTGGCCGATCTCAAATGGGACGGCCCAGCGCCGGCGATGCCCGACGCGCAGGGGAATTATGCGGTGGCAATGCCCGGACAAACCAAGGCCTGCTGAGACTTTGTTCAGTTGACCGCGAATTTCTTTCCATTACTCTTCGTCAATATTGGCAGTGATATCGTAAACGAAATAACTTCATATGGACCAATCATCAACCTCTTCGGCGGGCGGAGTTCCGCGCCGAGATTTCATTAAGAAAGCGGCGACTGCGGCCGCGGCAATCGCCGCCACCTCGGTCATCAAAACCCCGGTCTACGGGCAAAACCAGGCTCCCTCGGCCAACGTCACCGGCGCGAATAATCGCATCGCCGTTGGGGTCATAGGGATTGGGTTTGGCATCGGGCAGAATCACATTGTTGGCATCCACGACAAAAGCAATGAGAACAACACGGTCGTGGCCGCTGCCTCGGACGTATTTAACAAACGGCGCAAGTTCGCTCAGGAAAAAGCCGAGCTTAAGGAAGCCGACGTTCACAACGATTACCGCAAGGTACTGGATCGAAAAGACATCGACGCGGTGTTGATCGCCACTCACGACCCGTGGCACGCGCAGATCTCGATGGACGCCCTGGAGTCCGGCAAACACGTCTATTGCGAAAAGCCGATGACGCGGTACCTGGACGAGGCGTTCAAGGTGTATGATACCGTTAAAAAGACCGGCAAGATTTACCAGGTCGGCTCGCAAGGCTGCTCTGCCGCCGGCTGGCATAAATGCGCCGAGCTCATCAAGAGCGGAAAACTTGGGACTCTGGTCTGGGGCCCGGGGTATTACTGCCGCAACAGCATCGAGGGTGAGTGGAATTATCACATCGAGGAAGAAACCAAGGCTGAGAACATCGACTGGGAGACCTGGCAAGGCAAGGTAAAGCAGCGCGTGCCCTTCAGCGCCGAAGATTTCCATCGCTGGCGCAAGTACTACCGCTATTGCGCCGGCCTGTATGGTGACCTCGTGCCGCATCGGTTGCATCCGCTGATGCTGGCCTCGGGCACGCCGGAGTTTCCGGTTCGTGTCACCTCGATCGGCACGCACAACGTCCACGCCGACCTTTCAGTCCCCGGCACGCCGGAGCGCCAAGTCTGTGAACACATGCAGTTGCTGGCGGAATTCCCCAGCGGCTACATGATCACCATCACCTGCAGCAGCGTAAACGCCAAGAGCCCCGGCTTTGTCATTTACACGCACAAGGCCACGCTGAACATCGGCAGTAGCGGCGAACGCGTTGAATTGGTGCCCGAAAAGGAATTCGCCGATGATATCGACCCCGACACCATGACCGGACTGCAACCGGAAGATCTTCGGGTCCACGAGAAGAACTGGATGCCGCAAGTCGATGGCGAGCGGTTGCAATTCATCTATCTGTGCGATCCGGCCCGCGTGGTGGATCACCATGGACGGACGGTCAGCGAAACCACTCCCGAGATCGCGGCGCCGCGCTTCCGGGGAGGT
>JAICXS010000022.1 GCA_025934615.1 Nitrospiraceae bacterium | reverse complement strand
TGCTCCATTCTGATTTGGTCTAGGGCTAGCACGATGGGGGAAAAACCTCATGATGACCAAGGAAGTCGGCATTCTTGTTCTCCATTGGATACCGTGTTGATTTGGGAGTGCGACGAGTGCCGTCGACTATGGACCGACGGCCACCGAACCGACTGTCCGTTTTGTACACGCCTCGCACGAAGATTGACCGAACCGACAACGACTCTCGCTAGCCAATGGCCCGAACTAAGAGAATCAACCAGCTATTGGACAGATGGAGATCCAGTGCGGGGCGGAACGCGCTAATTTTTGAGATCGATGACCACGCCGCTCGTCATCCTTCGCCGGTTGTTCGCCCGTGGAAGGACATCGGTTTCACCCCAGCTCTATTCATGATACCGATTGATACCGACATTTCTCTTCCTTCACTGTAACACCAGCGTGGTCATACTGGCATAGCATGGTCTTCCTGACTTATCCGGTCTGATCCAGATACGGACATGGGTAATGCCTTTCGCCGCCAGGCGCCACTCTTCGTGTTCGAACGTCGTGCCCGGCGGGCTAAAATTAAATTCCTGGCGAAGCATTTCTCGATACGTCTGCCCACCATCGCTTGAGGTGGACAGCGTCAGCTCTTGCGTTCGGCCGACCTCGTCTTCTTCGATTTCAAGACTCACGACATGAATATCTCGAGCTGCATCAAAGACAAGGACAACCGTTTGATCGCCAGGCTGTTCGGCAATCCAGCGCGTGCTGCCCGGCCCGCGCTTCCCATCGCAAATGTAATCGATCGGATGATCCAACCGTTCGGACGTCACGAGGACAGTCGCTGTATCAGGAATCGAAATTTCTCCCTGTAACATTCGCGTATCGATCGGCTGGATGAGTTGCTTCCGTAACATATCGCCCTCATTTCCCAAGACCAAGGAAAGATTATTCTCTTGCGCCTTACGTATGGTCCGCCCGACCCTCGTTGGTGAGAGCCTGGCCGCCCGTCTGGATGGCATTGGTTAACCGTTTCGCGCCTGCTCCGAAAAGATCGTCTACGACGTCTCTCAGCCGTCCGCGCACTTCGCTGCCGGCGCTTGAACCAAGCAACATCCCGGTCCCGATACCGAGAAAAAATCCCGCCGCAAAGATGACCGTTGCCAAAGCCACCGCCTCATTTTCTTTTTCAAAAATAGGTCGAGTCGTGATGTCCATAGGTCGTGCTCCTTTCTTCCGGCCTCGATGGAAAAGCGCTTCGAGACGTCAGCGTCTCCTCTGCCGAAGAGCTTCGTGAGTCTGTAGGCTATCAGATGTCCTTCAGATTGACTGTAGGGCTTTTGGCAGACACTGCTTGGCGCCGTACTGAAAACCATTTACCACTTGGCTGACACACGACGCCACTCGCCGTGAATGGGCTGTCATTAAACGCCGCCTTTCGTGCGTTATAATAATGACGAACGTTGGAGGGATACACCATGAACACTGATCAATCCGGCGGAGTCAATCACATGCATGAAAGTCCATGGCGGTGGGCTCGGTTCTTACCGCTCGCACTCACCCTAAGCCTGTTCGTGCCGAGTGAACTGTCCCACGCAACGGGATTTTCACCTCCGAAGGAGTGTGCATCCGTCGTAGGCGAGGCTCATGTCAATTGTCTTTACAATTACATCGAAAGACAGCGGCAGACTAACGCGTCGGTCGAACCGGAGATAAACGCGCAGGATAGCATGATAGAGCAGGATAGCATGATAGAGCAGATGCCCGCCAAGCAGACGCACCCCGACCAACTTAACCCGATTGCGGACGAAGGAGAACAGGCAGCGCGCGCAGAGCCGCCCCAAGAAGCTGCGGCTCCCGCTCGTTCTCCTGACACCAT
This sequence comes from Nitrospiraceae bacterium, assembly GCA_025934615.1. Taxonomy (GTDB): domain Bacteria; phylum Nitrospirota; class Nitrospiria; order Nitrospirales; family Nitrospiraceae; genus JAICXS01. The sequence goes on along the minus strand of JAICXS010000022.1, from coordinate 9,166 downwards.
CACGCCCGGTGTGGGATCGCCTATGGAATGTCGAGCCTATTCAGGCGCCGCCCATCTGAATTGCCTGTACGCCTATATTGAAATACAGCACAGCAGGAGTGGAAAGGTCGAAGAAGAATTGAACGCTCAAAAACAGATGTTGGGTCAACTTCGCGATCAGATGGATCGGCAAGCATCGACAAGCCAGGATCTGCAACGACGGTTGGCAGAGCGCGATGGAGCCGCATCCTCGTACCTTCCGCCTCCCGTCTATCCGGGATTGGGATATCCCGGATTCGGATATCCGGGATTTGGGTATCCGCGTTACGGATATGTGGCACCCGGTCTCTCGTTGTACCTTGGTCCTCCTGGATATTATTGGGGTGGTCCATTTTACGGACCAAGGTTCTTCGGTCACCGGTTCGGTCATCATCACCGGTGATCGCGATACAAAGTGCAGCACGTCTTAAACCGGTAGTGAGCTGCAGGTCCTTTGACGACTTCCGCATTTTGAAGGCGCCTGCTCTTTGGCAGGCGCGTTCAGATTACCAAGTATCGAGCCGTTGATAGGTGTACTGCGTGCTCAGATGAGCCTCTGAATCCGTGACAGGGCCATCCTTCATTCCCTTATTCCACTGTAAGCGACCGTCCGGCAGACGCCGGCCGCCATAACTGCTACATAAGACAAGCACAATTTTCCATTTGAGGACGGCACTATGATTAGAGCCCTTGTGGCCGATGATCACGCGATTGTTCGGCAAGGCCTCAAGCAGATTTTAATGGATACGCCCGATATTGTCGTAGCGGGCGAAGCGGCACGCGGAGAGGAAGTGCTCGATCAGCTTGCCGTCAATCCGATCGATGTGGTCCTACTCGATATTACGATGCCGGGACGAAGCGGCTTTGAAGTGTTACAAGACATTCGACGCCGCCATAAAATGTTGCCCGTGCTGATTCTGAGCGCTCATCCCGAAGAATTGTACGGAATACGGGCACTCAAAGCCGGTGCGTCCGGCTACTTAATGAAGGAACGGGTGCCGGAGGAAATTGTATCGGCCGTCCGGAAGGTCGCCACAGGAGGCAAGTATATTAACGCATCCCTCGCGGAAACCCTTGTGGGACGGCTGGACGGCGGATATGACGCGCCCATTCACCACTCGCTGTCTACCCGGGAATACGAAGTGATGTGCCACATTGCCCAAGGGTTCAGCATGAAAGAAATTGCCGAGAAGATTGGGCTCAGTATTAAAACGATCAGTACGTATCGCTCGCGCATTTTGGAAAAACTGAAGATGAAAACTAATGCGCAATTGGTGCATTACGCGATTCACGAAAATTTATTGAGCTAGCCGACGCTCCTCTCATCGCTCCACCCTATCACACTGTCGATACAGCCGTTCGCGAGCCGAGCCAGCTTATTCCGTGGAAGGCTCCTTTAATCCATGGTGCACGGCGTAGCGAAGTAAGTCCGAACTTGATTTGAGCTGAAGCTTCTCTAAAATACGCGCGCGATGCGTGGCTACTGTTTTTGGGCTCAGGGCCAAGGAATCGGCAATATCCCGCATCGGTTTTCCGGCTCCGATGAGCTGCATGATTTGTTCTTCTCGCGGCGATAAGCGCTTCATCGGCGGCCGTGGTTCTCGGACATCCTGTTCATCGAAGGACCCGCTGATATAGGTATGCCCGGCGACGACATGCCGGATGGCATCGCGCAATTCCTTCATCGGCGCCGTCTTCAAGACATACCCGGCCGCACCGGCTTCCAACGCGTGCCTCGCATAGTCGGGTTCGCCGAACATTGAGAATACAATGATGCGTACGCGGGGGCATAAGGCTTTGATTTTGGGGATGAGACGAATGCCGCTCTCGCCGGGCAAGGCAAGGTCGAGAAGAAGGATGTCACAGAGATGCGTTGGCAAGCTGTTCAGTAATTCGGACGCGGTTCCGGCTTCCCCGACCACGGTCATATCTGTCAACGCGCGTTTAATGCCCTGCCGGATGATGACGTGATCGTCAGCAAGAAATAACCGAAACATAGGACTCCCCCAACGTGTACATCCATGCTCAACCGTGAGACGTCGCCCCCTTACCACTCTTATGGCGAGTTCAGGGACGGCTTCATTACAGTACGCCTGTCCTGAACGGCATCGAAAATGATATCGACCGGACAGGCAATGCGGACGGTCTCGCGGCTTCGCTCCATGAGTAGTTGACACGCTTCGTCAAGCGTATCGAAGCGCAGTGAACAATTCTCTTGCCTCCCCTTTCCTGTCTCGCATCTCAAATGATCAATCTCAACTTCGCAGCGCACTTGCCACGTACAACCGGCGTTCGCTGTTGCAGTGGGAGCGTCTGAGCCGAAGCTAAGCCGCCAATCTTCATACATCAATATATGCTGACGGCTCAGAACGTTGCGGTTACCTGTTACCAGAGCGTTCACTTTGATGGGGAATGGCGCGTTGTCCAATTTTTTCCAAATAGGGTACGGTTCGGCACAACCTCCCACGAGCAGGCATAATAACACGCCGGCCACCGACATTCTGGAACGGCTCCATGCTACTAAAGGAAGTGGCCATGAGAAATGTACAAACCGAACGCTGGGACGCGGCACATTGTCCTCCATCCTCTGATGTGTACTTCGGTGCTTCACGTAGGGAGAATATTAAATACTTTACCCTAGTGTTAGAATAGGTATTTAAAGTAGCGGCGTGTAGGACACGACGCCAAGGATATTGCCTGGAAAAAGATGGTCTCGCACTAAAACAGGTGGGGCAAGACTGTCTCTCAACGGCTTCTTCTGAGAGGCAAGAGAGAGTGCCTTGATTCGTCTCATTATGGAATAACCAAGCGGTCATGGCCTGGCTATCCTTCTTCCACCTCTTTTTTTAATCCCGGCAAGATCGCCCTAAAAAACGCATTTTGAATCAGTTTGGCAATCACTTGCCACGTGCTCATTTTTGGATTGGTCAACGGACCCGACACATCGGCCAGTGTGGCGACCTCATGGCGAGGCCTATTTTCGAGCATCGTCATCGCCCCACCGACAATTCCCTCGTATATTTTCTGAGCAAGCCGTTTATCGCGATCTTGTTCCGTGTCATAGACATCGACGTCCTTAAACAGCGGCTTGACATATCCGTCGATCGCGCCGTTTTTTACCGTCAATTCCGTGAAGAAAGAAAACACACCGCTCACGACGTCAAAATCTCCATAGGCGCGCAGCACATCGTTCAGGGATTGCATCTTGGTTTTCACCATCCTGACCTGAAGATTGAAATCGGGAGAGTCGGTCTCCGGTCTGAAGGTCCCGCTGAACAGCGTGAGGCCTGATCCCATAAATTTGCCGGTGACCTTGACGTAAGCCGTACCCTCGGTGAGTTGATTGCTGAAGTTGTCCAAACCGATATTGGCGTCGCTCAAAAAGACCCGATAGCGCGGAGTCGTCGCTTCATTGACGAAGCCGATCTCGCTGTTCAAAATTTTAGCGTGATCGATGCGGAGCAGCCATTCCGCGTGATTGCTCAGCTTCTCGGCTGTCCGCACGGTGGCCTCCCCTATTCTCTTTTCCGCTTCCTTCGTGTAAGCAGAATGGACGTAATCCACATGCACTCCCTCAAGCAGGAGATCTCGAAGCACTGCCTGTTTGATCAGCGGTGAATATTCGATGTGTCCCTTTGTCGAGAGAAGACCATGGGTCAGTTGGACGTTCGCACGCCCGGTCACCGGCGTGAGGTCGTCGAGTGGGATACGGTCAAGTATCGCTTCGACGTTCAGGCCGAGATAAGGCTCCGAGAGAAAGTTCGCGGCGCCATCCATCGTAATGCGACCCGAATCGAACGCTCGGCCATCAAGATGAAGATGCGAGGGATAGGTTCGATCACGGAACTGAACGTTTCGAATATTGTCCGCGCGAACATTGAGGTAGTCGACATGCAACGGCTTGGATCGCGGACTGTCGCGATAGGAAATATCGGCGTTACTTATTGTCAAAACGTCCACCTTGAAGGGATAGACCGCAAGCACGGCATCTTGCCAGCCTCGATCCTCCAACGGCGTGTCGTCTCCGGCCTCCGCTTTCGCCTGCGTGCGTGTAATGCGCATGACGGGCCGCTCGATACGATGATCGCTGACGAGGGAGCCATGAAGTAAGGCTCGCCAGTGAATGCCGGCATGCCACCGTTCGATGAACGCAATAGGCGGATCGGGATGTTCGCGTTGAACCAAGCGAACATTCTCGAAATCCACCGAGAGGCCGATCGGATGAAAATGTAGTGTCTCAATTGTGAGTGTATAGCCGTCCACGCGTTGATTGAACGCCCGTTCGGCATAGCGTCGAAGCGGCTCATCGATAAAGGCAACAACCAGCCCCACGACCACACAGAAGACGATGATGGCGCCGATCGTTCTCCGCAACGCAGGAGAGCTCATCTCATCCCGTTCAGGCCTCGATTCCTTTTCACAGCGTGTCAGGGCTAGATCCTATGCTATTACAGTGTACGCCTGAGCATCATCAGTGAAGTGAGGCAGGCTGGCGTACGGCATTCACTGACATACCCGCCGAGACAGCCCCCATTGAGGACGACAAAAGCTACTTTCTGAGAACGAGCAAGGGATTAGGTGGGAGATATGGCCTGAAGAGCGGCTTGTTCTCTGGTCCAGCCAAAGGGAGGCGAGATGCGGCTATCGACCCGTATCGGATTCCCGTCGATGACACATCCATTCAGATGAGTTTGCGCGTTCATCGCCTCAGCCTCGGATTGCATAGAGACAAATCCGAATGGCAGATAATCCGTCGCGGCTCTTCGAGCGACTGCTGCCACCAAAACGGATCCAAATGGAGCGCATAATGCGATGAGTTTGGCATTGCTCATCTCTCTCGGCAGACTGTCGATAAACAAAATGTTATTCATTCCTCACCACCCTGCGATCAAGCGCCTACCGGTAGGAAATGTGATTACAAGCCTATTCTAATGATTATACTTGTAGATAATTCGACTTTCGTCTAATTGTATTGCTGCCGATAACTTTCTACACTGTCGACGGTGTGTCTGTATGAGAGGTACTGCGAGATGAGACCTACGATGGTGCGCTGGATCAAAGGCATGCGTCGGCCCAGTTTCATCAGTGCATTCATTTTATGCATCGGCCTTCTTCCTCTTTTCTATGAAGAAGCTCTCCTCGGGCATAAATTGCCGGCCTCGCTTGAAATGCTGTATACGTTGGTCATTATTCACGTGAGCCTATTTCTCATCAGAGCCAAATAGGAAGCACGCACAACAATCCCCTCTGCCTCCACTCAGCAGAATGGCGCTCCTCTTTCTTAACTCCCGCAAGATATTGGTGGCGGAGAGGGGACGATTCGAACGTCCGGGTCCGGCAGCCGGACCGCGGAGATGACTCTCCGCTCGATTCAGCCACTCTCGCACCTCTCCACGTCGATAGTCGACCAATACCGCTTAGGAATGCGCCGTGCTCATTTGCGGATAGGATTTCGGCAGATAATTAAAGACGAGCGCCTGGCGAATCAGTTGAGCGACGTTGCGTACTTCGAGACGCCGCATGAGATTGAACCGATGGACTTCCACCGTCTGGACGCTGATCTTCAATTGCTTGCCGATTTCACGGCTCGTATACCCTTCCGTGATCAACCTCAAAATCTGCTGCTGACGTGGAGTCAGTGCCGGTGCAGAACGCTGCTTCCCGGCTTTTCCTTTCAACATCCGACTCATAAGACCCTCCCACCCTGAATGTGAACTATACTTAGGCTCTGTACCGTACCGAATTGCCCCTGCGCCGCCTGTCGGAAAGACACTGAAAATCGTGTAGGACTAAATAGGTATGAACAGTTGCAGGAGGCGGGACAATCAGCCAGGGCTGCGCCGACGGGCGCGATCGCTTCGCCGCTGTTGCATCACTTTTTCCGCGCGGGCTTGGCGTTCCTGCGCCGAGGAGCCTTGGGCACCGTATAATGGACCAAGGAAGCGCGTTCCGCCTCTGAGTAGACCCGGACACCATAGGAAGCCATGAGCTCGGCTTGGGCCTTGCCGTCACCGTTCCGCGCCCGCTTCAGCAGCTTGCGACGAAGGTCTTCCTCTTCTTCCTGTGTCAAATCCACATGCCCCTTCGCATGGCGTTTGAGCTGCTTCATACGGGCCCTCCTTCATCCAAATAGTCGTGCATCCTACCGAATGGGAATCCGTAACACAAGTAGATTTGCAAAACCCTAGCACGAGGGTCGAGCCCAAGACTCCGCCCTCATGCCCGAGGTCCTTCCTTTCGAGGTTGCACAAGCCCTAATCATGTGAAGGATTTATATAATAGAGGCAGCGAATGGGGTCATCATTCCTGAGGACCGGTCAGGGAAAAGGATAGGATTGACTGAGGAGGTAGGGTCACTCATCAAGAGACCCAAATCCGGCAAATAGTTGGCCGGTTAAATAGACCGTCCCACGCGAGTCACTTGCTTTCTTCCGCCGCAAATAATCATTCAGAATCCGTCCATCGGCGCCCCGAGCGGCATCGGGGACGCGAAGATTCATCCGATAGCGTTCGATGGCATTCGATACACGGCTGATAAACACGACAGTGCCATCAGGTTCCACATCTTCCACAATTCCCACATGGGTTAGTGGATCGTTCAGCATGCCGTCTTCATTGGAGTCCCATGTGTTATCGAAAAAAACAAGGTCTCCCGGATGAACGGCCGGCCCGCGATGGAGGTGCCCCTGTTGACGGACGTGCTCGTAAATGAGCCGAACGCCGTTCGCCTGTCCAGTTTCGCCGCTTCCCTCGTAAAGATCATGTCCCTGACTGAGATAAATCGCTCGGGTCACCCCGGCGCAGTCGTACGAAACGGTCCGGTTCCCTGTTCGAATCGTTCGCGCGCCTACAAGCTTGGCCGTAGCCCGTGCGATAGCCTCCTGCCGAGCAGTGCCGGGCTGCAACCTGCAGCAATTAAGCGACGCCGTGTGATTCCGTTCAGTGGCCCCATAGTCGAGTGCGCTACATCCGGCTATCAAACCGATAATCGCCGTGACCGAGAACAAGAGTAGAGGTCTGATGTTCGTTGAGTTCATCATCCCAGAGCCATTATAGATGAGACTTTTACAAACAGGAATATCGACACAGCCCAGATGGACAATTGCGGCGCGGTGAAGGCAGCGGTTTAGGAATTCCCTCTTAGCGACTCAGCAGAGCCAATACAACTAGAAAGAGGAGATAGAGAACGATTGATCGTGACAGATCGTGCTGAATTGGGCTGTGCTCGTAGCAGTGTGGTAGCAAGGTTTAGTTTTTGATAATTCTCTAGTGTTTTTACTCTTGCCTTTCGTTCATGCCCGTCGCCCCTGAGATGGAGATAATCGCTCAGGCCGTTCCACAAATTCTTTAAAAAGGCCGTTGACCAGCGCGGTGTGAGATTGGTGGTCTCTGACAAAGGCCGTCATCGCGCCTTGGCGGTCCGCTGATGGATAGCCCAACCGAATTGCACATCGCATGAGCTCATCCGGAGAATCGGGCAAAGCGTGCGTTTGCAGATCGTGAACCATCTGCAGCTTATGCTCGACGTCTCGCAGAAATACATACGCGTTGATAAGCCCCTTACATTCCTCTTCCGAGAGGAATCCGCGTCGCTGAAACCGCTCCAATGCACCGAGCGTATTGCGATCTAGAATCGACCGTAGACGAGCGCCATAAAGCATTTGCACGGCTTGGACAAGGAATTCAATTTCGCGGATGCCGCCGATCCCGAGCTTCACGTTCCGGCGTTCATGTCCCCGGTCGGCCATTTTGTCATCGATCATGCCCTTGATCCGCTTGACCTGCTCGATGACGTCCGATCCGCGGTCCGAGCCTTCCATCGCGCCAAACACAAACGGCCGTATCATACGCAAAAAAGCTTTGCCCGTCGTCGCATCCCCGGCAACCGGCCAGGCCTTCAGCATCGCCTGGCGTTCCCAGCCTTGCCCTCTCGTTTTGTAATATTGCTGATAGCGAGCGAGGGAGCCGGCCAGAGACCCGACCGTGCCTTCCGGGCGTAAGCGAAGATCGACTCGAAACACAGTTCCCTCGTGGGTGTGTTCGGCGAGCGCCTTCGTGAGGTCACGCGCGAGGTATTCAAAGTATTCTTCATTGGGTATCGACTTCGGCGGTCGCTGTCCTTTGATCGGACGAGTCTGGCCTTCATCCGAGGTATAGACGTAAATCAAATCGACATCCGAACTGTAGTTCAGCTCGCCGCCTCCGAGCTTGCCCATGCCGATGACCGCAAATCCCGTGTCGATCCACTTGCCGGTTCGATTCCGGTGCATGGGCTTTCCATAGCGCACATGCAAGTCGCGCTCGACCATTTCATAGGCTGCCTGAATCGACACGGTCGCGAGATCGGACAGCGCCGCAGTGGTGTCCCGCACGGATGACAATCGCAGCAGATCCCGCACGCCGATGCGTAGCATTTCGCGCCGCTTGAACCGGCGCAGGGCATCGAGCTTCAATTCCAACGCTGTCACATTAGCCAGCATGTTCTGCACCGCCGTCTGCAATTCCCGCCAAGACGGCCGCCTCGTCAACACCTGTTCTTCCGCAAGCCAATAGACCAGCAGCGGATCGCGAATGAGCGTCTGCGCCAGGTAGGGGCTGTTCCCGAAGAGCGTGCACAGCATATGGAGCATGCGAGGGGCGCCGGCGAGATAATGGAGGAGTTGAATGCGGCTTCCCGTCGTGTGCAGAAAGCACTCCCAATGGTTCAGGGCCTGATCGGGATCGGCCGTTTCGGACAGAGATTCGAGGAGGTCCTGAAGGATCGCGGCTAAGGCTTGTCGTGATCGCGGGTCACCTGCCATTGACTGAAGATTCGCATCCGCCCGCTTCGGGTCGGACAACCCATAGGGGCCCAATAACTGCCCCACCGTATCAGGCGCAAGTCCAGCGGCGAGTAGCACTTGGCTAAGAGAACCTGTCTTGGCCGGTTCAGCGCGGGCGGGTGAAATGAAACCGGAATCGGCATGTGGACGATGATCTGTCACAAGACGACATTATACTGACCAAACCGACGACGGACAATTACGATCTGATTTCCAACGATCCTCCTTTCTAAAATAGCAGCCAGCATGCTCACGAGTCGAAGTACGGAACATAGAACCCATCCACCGAGCCGCCTCATACGTTCCCGTCAGAACCATCGTTTCAT
>JAICXS010000194.1 GCA_025934615.1 Nitrospiraceae bacterium | reverse complement strand
TGGAAAATACCAGTGCGGCGAGCTGCTCCGCATGGGTCTTTGTCAGCACGCCGGATGATCTGAGGAAGACACAGACCAGGAAGATGATGAGGAACGCTTGAAGAGTGGCCGGCATGGAAAGAAGAGCAGTGAAGGTAGCCGCGATTAGCTTTCCTGAAAGCCGTGACTATGGCACGCGATTATTCCACGTACAGGGCATTCTTCTGAAGTCGGCCCTTAAGGTTCATCACACAGATTTCCGTCCCGACACGATCCGCACCGCGATGGGAAGCGCGAGAATCTTCCCTCGCCGATACGATTCGACTGTCTGGAGAATGCGTAGTTCCGCGTCTCGCTGCTGTGAAGCAGACAGTTTGGCCCATAGGTTCTGAATCGGCGCCGCAATATCCATGAGACTGGCCACATACTCCTGTGGAGTGAGAAATTGCACCTCGCTGAAGAGTTCCTGCTCCGTCACGTCATGCAGTTCCCCCTGCTGCAACATGCCGGCCAATTCACCAGGCTTCGCAAGGCGAAAAATTCCGGGCGCAGTGGGATCGGGCGGTGGTAAGTCGATAAATTGTTTGATGACATCCATCGGGATGCGGAGATAGGGATTCTTCTCCGCCACCGACCAGACGGCAGCCGCCATGTACGTCCCTGATTTCAGCACGCGCACAATTTCTGTGACGGCTTGAGGAATCTCCGGCAGGAACATCAAGCAGAAACGGCTGATCACCGCATCGAACGAAGACGCCTGGAACGGCAACGTCGTCACGTCGGCGGGACGGAAGGTAACATTGTTGAGGCCAAGGCGCGCCGCCTTTCGTTCGGCCACGGTCAGCATGGATTCTGACAGATCAAGGCCTATCACGCAGCCGCCGGATCCTACGGTTTGCGCAGCCAGCAGCGCAGGGTATCCGGTGCCGGATCCCAAGTCGAGGACATGCATTCCCCGTCGCAGGTGTGCATCGCTTACGAGCCGGTGGTTGAGGAAAGCCAGATTATCGTCAAAAAACTGGTCCCACTTTTCCCAGCCGGAAGCGACACGGTTCCAATCAGTGCGCTGAGACTCGATCACTTGCTGCGGGGTTAGTTGCGGCATCATACGTCCTTGGGTGACGAGGGTGCATACAAAACAGCGAAGAAGCGGATCATGCTTGATTTTATCCTTCTTGGCAAGGTGACGTAACCATGGTCCGGACACCTCCGTCCGATTCGCTGTCTTTCAAGCACGTTGACACGACGGCTGCTGAACCGTACGCTGCTGCTTTTTTCTATGCTGGAAAGGAAGAGCCATGGAGACACGTCAACCGACCCCTGAACACATCATGCAACTCGGCATCGGGTTTTGGGGATCGAAGACGCTGCTCAGCGCGATCGAACTTGGGCTGTTCACGGAGCTAGCTAAAGGCCCGCTCGACACAAACGCCTTGACTGAGCGGCTCAATCTTCATCCACGCAGCGCCAGGGATTTTTTTGATGCGCTCGTAGCACTCGGGATGCTGCGGCGTACCGGGACGCGCTACGCAAACACGCCGGACACCGCCCTGTTTCTGGATCGGACCAAGCCGTCCTATGTAGGCGGGATGTTTGAAATGGCGAATGCCAGGCTCTATCGCTTCTGGGGTTCGCTCACGGAAGCTTTGCGGACGGGCAAGCCGCAGAATGAGGTCAAGACGGGTGAAGATTTCTTCAGCACGCTTTATGCGGATCCGAAACGGCTGGAGGGATTCCTTAAAGCTATGACCGGCCTGAGTGTGGGAGCCGCGCGCGTCATTGCGAAAAAGTTTCCATGGCGAAAGTACCGCTCCTTCATGGATGTGGGATGCGCACAAGGCGGCGTGGCGATTGAAATCGCGCTCGCTCATGCCCATCTCATTGGAGTCGGCGTGGATCTCCCCGTGGTGCAGCCGGTGTTCGAAGCGTATGCGCGGGAAAAGCGAGTGGCAGAACGGCTTCGCTTCCATCCCGGGAATTTTTTCACCGACTCGCTTCCGAAGACCGATGTCATCATCATGGGGCACATCCTGCACGACTGGACACTGGATGAGAAAATGATGCTCCTGCGCAAGGCGTACGACGCACTGCCGCCGGGCGGTGCGGTGATCGTGCATGAGGCCATTATCGACGACGGACGCAGGCGAAATGCATTCGGTCTTCTGATGAGTCTGAATATGCTCATCGAGACGCACGGCGGCTTTGACTTCACCGGTGCCGATTGCAAACGGTGGATGAAAGCGGCCGGCTTTAAACGGACGTCAGTCAAGCCATTGGCCGGGCCGGATTCGATGGTCGTCGGGATTAAATAGTGGCAGCCGTGGCTGTTCCCGAGACAGTGAAGCGAAAGACTTGAGGCGATCTATAGCCCTTCGCTCATCCCACGCCTCGGGATGTTTTATTTCCTCACCTGCTCAGCACACTAGACACATCCAGCGGTCTGCCCTTGTGCAAGCAATTCCTCTTTCACGATCCGCTCTGCCTGAACCCAATCGTCCACCTCGGTGATTGCACATCGTTGCACAAAAATTTCATAGGCTTTTTGAGCGATACGTGCCCGGTATTCGTCTTCTGTGATGACGACTTGAGTTGCACAGCTCAGGGTATCGGCTTTCTCGGGAGAGCGCAGCAGTGGTTGGCTTTTTGGAGCCGGTTTTTGTGGTGATCGCTCTGCGCTGCGTTTTGGGGCGGTGAGCTTTTGATTCTTGTTTTGTTTTGGCTTCTCGCCGTCGGCCATAGAATTTGGCATCGTTTAATTTCTCCTTATAGTGTGAAGAAACAGGTTGATACAGAACTATTACTTTTATACTTTGCACGAGGGCGGAATTGCGCTCTCAGAATTAAGGCCTTCCCGTTAGCATGGCTTCCAACAATCCATCCGTCCGAGCTTGCAATGCCTTCGCGTTGATGAGAGCACGCCATCTCTACGCTCGCAAAACCGAGCGAGCGATTATCTTTATTCGCCATGGCGGCGTAAAGCACCGGAGAAACGCGATAAGAATGCGGCAAGCGCATCATTGGTCCACTGCGTGGAAAGGAAATCAAAGGTCACGAGCTTAGACATGAATCGTCACACTCTCCAAGATTCCCAAAAAATTCTCATCATTGCAACTGAAGTTCCCATTGTTTCACGAAGTGACTTGTACACACAAACCAATCGCGGCACTATCCCAGTTGCATGGATATGGACGTCGTTGTTTCGATGACATCACGTGAGAGATGAACGGCGAAAAAATTGCCGTGTGTGGATGGTGTGATTGCTTGGCCGTTTCATATGTCTGTCCTGGGGCTCCCTCGCTGCCGTTTTCCCCCTGTGAACAAGTTGAACTGGTACAGCCGGCATTCGATCGCGCCATTGAACAGCGGTGTGCGGCGCGACGTCGATAGTCCAATCAATTTTGGTAATCGCAAATCACCGGTGAATAGGTAAGCCGTCCACCCGGTATAGCGTTGCTTAAGACAATCTCCGAGGAGTGGATAGAACCGAGCCATCTGCTCATCGTCACCCATGCGCCGCCCATAAGGCGGATTGGCGATGAGGATGCCTGTATCAGCCGGGGCCCCTATGGTGAGGCTATTAGCTTGCTTAAGACGGATAATGTCGGCAAATCCGGCGGCCGCCACGTTCACCCGTGCCGTCTGTATCGCATGACCGTTCCGGTCACAGGCAAAGATCGGAACCTGAGTGTAGGGCCGTTGTTGCGCCCGGCTCTGATTACACAGATCAGTCCACACCGGCTTCTCAAACATCTGCAGCTTTTCAAAGGCGAAGGAACGTCCCTGCCCTGGCGCAATATTAAGGGCGATCATGGCCGCCTCAATCGGTAAGGTCGCCCCGCCGCACATCGGGTCGAACAAGACCTGATCGGGTTGCCAGCCGCTCAATCGAAGAATCCCTGCGGCTAAGTTTTCCCGCAATGGCGCCTCACTCATTCGCTGGCGTAGGCCTCGTTTGAACAGCGGATCTCCGGACGTGTCGAGGTAGAGTGTCATCATTTGCTCATCGAGAAATGCGACGATGAGGATATCGGGCCTGGTGGTATCCACCGTCGGTCTGCGTGAGCAAGACGCGGCAAAGCGATCGCAGACGGCATCTTTGATGCGCAGCGTCACGAAGGTGAGGCTCCGAAGTGCGCACTGCAGAGCACTCACTTTGACCTTGATTGTCTGTGTCGGCAAGAACCACTGGTGCCAGGGAAGTTCAAACGCGAGTTGATAGATGTCCTGCTCGGATCGATACGGGGCTTCGGCAACACGCCAGAGGATGCGGCTCGCGATCCGCGACTCTAGATTCGTTCGATAGCACAAGGTCAGTGAGCCGCTGAAGCGGACCCCTCCAGGCCTTGCGAGAAGGTCGGCGGCGCCCAGCGCGTGTAATTCGTCGCGGAGGATCGATTCAAGCCCTCGCGGACAGGGCGCGAAGAATGTGTAGTGCGTCGTGTCCATGGTTGCAGAAGGCTAAACGGCCACAGTCTTGTCCTTACCGTTAAGCGCCTATTTCTCCATCACCTAACCGGTTACTCCTGAAACGTACGACGGCGTTGCTCCATCACCGGGAAGCTTTTTGGTTCAGTTTCTTCGGCGGACCGCGTGTACATAAAGAGCAAAGACATTGCCCCTAGCTGCATACGGTTGACAGCTTATGCATCCTCCAGTAGACTTCTGACTATTACATCCGATCCTAACCCCCGAGAACATCATAGGAATGTCCTCAAAACAGCGGGCATGAAAAGTTATATTTGTGCCAGTATTCCGGTTTTCTGCACGTCTTCTCAAAATTGTTTTATCTGATTTCTACACGAGGATAAACGGCAATGGCTACGTTTGCGTATGTCGGTAAAAATCGACAGGGCGCGATAAAAAAAGGTGAAATCGTCGCGAAAACGCGCGATGAAGCCGTTGAGCAACTTCGTAAGCTCAATGTCGGGGTCACGAGTCTTCAAGAAAAAGCGTTGGCCCAAGGTCGCTTGGCGAGTCTAAGCGGCGGAGGAGTCAAAGACAAGGACCTTGTCGTCTTTACGCGTCAGTTTTCTACCATGATCAATGCCGGCCTGCCCCTTGTTCAGTGTCTCGATATCCTTTCGACCCAGTCTGAAAACAAGTTTCTCGGTAAGGCGGTGGGAGAAATCAAGCTCGATGTTGAGGGAGGTTCGACCTTT
>JAICXS010000376.1 GCA_025934615.1 Nitrospiraceae bacterium | reverse complement strand
TTCAAGACCGGCACGTTCGGCCGCTCCGTCACCCCTCCGTAGACTCATCCTTCTCATAATTAATCGTTATTGGCAACCCTGTTTGATGGTGGGCGCAAGATTTGACGATAGTGAGGCATGGCGGTGTTTTTCAGAAACGGCATGGGACTGGTTCTCGACGTTAAGATGTTGCAGTGATGCGCTCGAGGCCGCCGAGGTAGGGTTGTAAGGCATGAGGAATCAGCACGGAGCCGTCCGCTTGCTGGTAATTCTCGAGGATGGCGACCAGCGTGCGTCCGACGGCTAATCCCGATCCGTTCAGGGTGTGCACGAAGTCCGTCTTATTCTCCCCCTTTCCGCCGGCACGGCGGTAGCGAATGTTGGCGCGTCGGGCTTGAAAGCTTTCAAAATTGCTGCAGGACGAAATTTCGCGGAAATGCTGTTGCCCTGGCAGCCACACTTCCAGGTCGTAGGTCTTGGCTGCCGAGAATCCTAGATCCCCCGTGCACAAGGCCATGACACGGTAGGGAAGTGCAAGGCCTTGCAGCACCGCCTCGGCCGCTGCGGTGAGCGTTTCGAGTTCGCCAGAGGATTCATCCGGCCGCACGAAGGCCACCAGTTCGACCTTGTTGAATTGATGGAGACGAATGAGCCCTCGCGTGTCTTTTCCATAGGAGCCGGCTTCGCGTCGAAAGCATGGCGTATAGGCGGTATAGCGGATGGGGAGTTGCTCGTCCGCAAGGATTTCTTCACGGTGTACGTTGGTGAGCGGAACTTCGGCAGTAGGGATTAAAAAATATTCGTCGTCCCGGAGGCCGAAGAGATCATCCTCAAACTTTGGAAGCTGACCCGTGCCGGTCATGGCGGCGCGGTTGACCATGAATGGCGGGAGCACTTCGCGATAGTTGTGACGGGCCATATGCATGTCGAGCATGTAATTGATGAGCGCACGCTCAAGCCGCGCGCCGAGACCCATCATAAGCACAAATCGCGCGCCGGCGATCTTGGTGGCTCGCTCGAAATCCAGGATGCCCAGCGCCTCGCCGAGTTCCCAATGCGGCTTAGGGACAAACGACATCGTCGGTGGTTCACCCCATCGGCGCATTTCGTGATTGTCTGCCGAGCCGGCGCCGACAGGAACGGACTCATGGGGAAGGTTGGGAATGCGCAGGGCTAATTCCGCCAGGCGTTCTTCGAGCGTCCTGACATGCGTTTCCATGTCGCTGATTCGGTCTCCGACGGCTTTCATCGCCGCCATAGCCTCATCGGCGGGCTGCTTTTCGCGCTTCAGCCGTGCCACTTCGTTGGAGCCGGTTTTCAATTGATAGCGAAGGTCATCGACCTTCACTGTCACACTGCGCCGTTCTTGGAGTAGTTTATGCAGCTCATCCCATGGGACGTCCGCGCCGCGGGGGCCCAGGCGGCTTCGAACCGCATCTAAATTGTCTCGTAAATAACGCAAGTCGTGCATTTGAATCGATCCGTAGTAATGGAGAGATGGCCGGAATTTAGCATCTGACCTGGACCGAGTCAATCAAACCCTCTCTGGAGAAAGCCATTCGCTGGCCGCGTGAGATGATATTTCAGCCCAACTTGACAACGCTGAAGGGGAAATGGACCATAGGCGATGCACGCGATTTCCAATCCACCGAATCCGTTTGAACCCCGGCATCGCGACCTGCTTGAGCCGGCGCCTCTCGCGCGAGTGGAGGTGTTTGAGGATGCGACCCGCGAAATTCTCAGCCGCAACGACAGCCCCGATCTGCCGTTTCGCTGGAGCGTGAATCCCTACCGCGGGTGTTTCCATGCCTGCGCCTATTGCTATGCCAGATCTTCACATGAGTATTGGGGGTTCGGAGCCGGGACGGATTTTGAGTCGAAACTGATCGTCAAGCGTAATGCGGCCGACTTACTGCGTAAGGCGTTTCTCAAACCGTCGTGGAGCGGGGAGTTGATCGTGTTTTCCGGCAATACGGACTGTTACCAGCCGTTGGAAGCGACCTATGGCCTGACGCGTGCCTGTCTTGAGGTGTGCGCGGAATTTCGCAACCCGGTACGCATCATCACCAAATCGGCGCTCATTACCCGAGATATTGACGTGTTGACGAGGCTCCATGAGCAGGCGTCGCTTCGCGTCTTATTCAGCATTCCATTTTCGGATGCCGAAACGGCTCGGAAAGTCGAACCGCACGTGCCGTCACCGGAGAAGCGATTTGCAGCGATGAAAGCTCTGGCTGATGCCGGTATTCCAACCGGCATTTCTATTGCGCCAGTCATTCCTGGACTCAATGAAGACGATATCCCCGATTTGCTGATGCGGGCGCGGAGGGCCGGTGCGGTGGACGCGGTCCATGTATTACTCAGGCTGTCCGGCAACGTGGAACCCGTCTTTCTCGAACGGATGGCGGCCGCCTTTCCTGATCGTCTTGAAAAAATTACCAACCGGCTGCGTGATGTCCGGGGGGGCCGTCTGTCCAATGGACAATTCTTCACGCGCTATGAAGGACAAGGCGCCCATTGGCAGTTGATTGAACAGCTCTTTGAAATAGGCCGCCGAAAAGCCGGCTTCGCCGATTGTGATGAGGCCGCGACTCCGAGTACATTCACGCGGCGGGAGTCATTGCAGTCCGCGCCCACCCAAATGACGTTATTTGAGTAGTCACGGAGAGACATGCAACACAATCCAGGATTTTTGAAACTCGTCGAAGAGGCCCGGCAACAGATCCGAGAATGTACGATCGAACAGGTGAAGGGAAAGCTCGATCGCCACGAACCATGTGCATTCATCGATGTGCGGGAAGACAAGGAGTATGCGCAGGATCATGCCCGTGGCGCGATTCACTTAGGCCGCGGTGTGTTGGAACGCGATGTTGAGACGGTGATTCCGAATAAGCAGACGGAGATTATTCTCTATTGCGGCGGTGGCTATCGTTCGGCTCTGGCGGCTCACAGTCTTCGGCAGATGGGGTATTCCAACGTCGCCTCGATGATGGGCGGCATCAAGGCCTGGCGGGACGCCGGCTATCCGATGAGTCAGGACTAGAAGACTATGCCAAACTTACCATGCAACGCGCATAGTCAAACCATTTTCTTTTTCAAACCTTTTTGGCGATAGTTCCATGACCCGCCGAGACGTATTGAGCCGCGTCGCGTTTGGTTTCGCGCTTCTGCCCGCGTTAGCCTTTGCGCCTCGTGCGCTTCTGTGGAGCCTGTTGTTCCAACCGGATGCTCCGCTAGTCGCCGCAAAGCCGCTTCCTTCCAATCCGTTTACTCGCGATGGAAAGGCCCTGGTCGGGATGGTTCATGGACGGGATCG
>JAICXS010000089.1 GCA_025934615.1 Nitrospiraceae bacterium | reverse complement strand
CGCCTCCAGGAAGAGCTGCCCAAGCACGCGCGTTTCTTCACCGAGATCTTCGACACGGCGATCATGTATGAGGGCGAACATGCATTACTGTGGCTGCTCGAAGCGCTTGCCGGCGATCGAACCATTCCGTCTATTCCTAATCTGATCTATCGCGATGGACGGGGTATCCATGTGAATCCAGAGATCCACACGGAAAAGATGGCCTCCTTGCCGCTGCCGGATTTCGAAGGCTTCCCACTGGACAGTTATTTTGTGCCGGTCCGGATTCTGCCGTATCTGGCGACTCGCGGCTGCTACTGGGGCCGGTGCACCTTTTGCGATCATGGCCAGGGCTACTTCGATCAATATCGCGGCTTGACGGCCCAGCAAGTCGTGCAGCAGGTCACAGCGCTCAAAGAGAAGTATCAGGCCGAACACTTTCTGTTTGCCGATGAGTCGTATCCGCCGGCGCTGCTCAAGAAAGTGGTGCCGCTCTTACTCAATCAGCAGGTCGGCATCAAATGGACGACCCTCATTCGATTCGAGGAAAGCCTGCAGGACCCGGTCTTTTGGCACGCCGTCAAGGAGTCCGGCTGCTGCACACTCTATTACGGGATGGAGTCGGCCAATGAGCGGGTGTTGAATTTAATGGACAAGCATGTGAAGAAACCGGTCATCGCGAATAATCTCAGACTTGCCTCCGAAGCCGGTATTTGGAACCACGTGATGGCGTTTTACGGGTTTCCCGGTGAGACGCGGGACGAGGCGGAGGAGACGCGGCAATTCTTGCTCGACAATAAGGCGCATATTCATTCCGTGGAGTTGTTCTACTTTGTGGCCTATCGCCATACGCCGATGGTGCGCAATCCTGAGAAATTCGGGATGACGATCCACAAGCAAGACGAGTACGACCTTCCGCTGGACTACTATTACACGCTCAATGAGCCGGGGGGTGTGACTTGTTTGGAAGCGATGCAGCTCTGCGAAGAGTTCTACCAGAATGATTTCGAACCGTGGGCCGTGCGAGTAAATGCCCGTGAACACGTCTTTCTCTACATCTCCAAAACGGGCACGAATCGACTGCCGCAGATTTATGCCAAGCCCAATGGAGCTGCCGTCGGGTCGATCGATAGCGTCTCCGGGCTCGTGACGTGGCCAGTGTCGAGAGGGGATGCGGAATCGCCGAAGGACGCGGCGATGGGTCGGGTAGTGAGTCATGGAATTTCTTAACGGAGCGCTCGTTCTGTTTTGAGTCCTCAGTGTTTCGTCTCAGCATTCCACATGAGAACTACAACACTATTTCCCTTCCAACATCTTGACCAGTAAGTCATACGCCGCCTGAATGGTCTTGGTCATCGCTTCCCCTTTTTTATACATTTGCATGTACCTTTTGGGATTGTTGGTGAGATTGGCATAGCGGTGAGGATGCCACATGGCGAGCAGTTCCCGACGTTTTTCATCCAACTGCTGCCGGCTGATCGGCGGGGCCAGAGAGAAGAGCGCGAAGGCCTGATCGATCTCTTCCTGATTCATCGTCTAGTGCCCGTTGTCCTCATGTGGTTGCTTGGTGCCGCTCGCAATGCGTCTATCCAGTGTGGCAAACTGTAGCGCGTCCGGTCAATTGAGGATGTGATGCCGATCACGACACCGCTGCCGATTCTCCAGCCGCGAAAACTCTTCGAGGGCAAAGATTATCGCGAAGTGCTGCGCCGGGAAATGGACGCGGGCAAGATTCCGCTTAGCCTCGGCAAGACCTGTCCGGTGAAGTGCGAGTTCTGCTATGAGTTGGACCATTCCTATCGCGAAACGCTCGAGCCGCCGAAGACCAGCCAGGAAGATTGGCAATTCATGCTGGAGTATATCAATCGGAAACCGACGGACCCCCAGCAGTTCTGGTGCCTCGGCGGCAACGAGTACATGGAATGGACCGATCTGTTCCTGCATCCGAAGGCGATGGAGTGGGTCGAGGACTTCCTGAAATATACCGACAAAAACCTAACCTTTTTCACCGTCGGCTTTGTCCATGTGCCAAAGATTCATCAATTGGCGGGGCAGTATCCGGGCCGGATCAATTTCGAGCTTTCCGTCATCACGCTCGGCCGCTATCGTCAACAGCTCATGCCGCATGCGCCGGCGGTCAAGCATTTGCTCAAAGTGCTCGATGGCCCGGCGGTCTCCTCGGCCAATTTTTACTCGTTCGACCGCCAGACGATGTCGGATGATGCGAGGGAGATTTCGAAGATCAATCAAAAATGCGTGCTCTGGATGGGATGCCTGACACCCGTCCGAGGGTTGAAAGACGACACGGCTGCGCTCATGCGACAGGGGCGTGCGCATCTGCCCGAGGAAGCCCAGCGCGTGTACGAGGCCGGCCTGCCAAATCTGCAGACTATCCATACGGAAGCGCCGATTACGGCATTTCTCAATCGCAGGCGGATTGTCAGTCTCTTCGATTCGCTGGAATTGGAGAAAAAGGATACGATCGTCATGGGACGAAGCGTCTACAAGGTCCTGACCATGTACCGCAAAAATCGGGCAAAATTTCTCATGACCCCGAACGCAACGCTCGGCGGCGACTCGGACTGCTCCGTGCTGTTAACGTTCGACGACATCGCCCGCGTCCTTAACGGCCACAAAACGATTCATATCCCGAAGTGCGTGATGCAATCGGGGAGGGGATTATATACGGACATTGCCGGTGTGACCTTGGAAGACTTCATGAAAAAAACAGGCGTGAAGGTGAAGGTGCTGCACAAAATCGATACGAAGTTCGCCAATCAACGGCTCTACCGGAGCGGGCTGTTGAAAAACTACGTCGAGGATTACGTTCGGAATCCATTGGCCACAGCGTATGAGAGAAGTGAAGATCGGGACTAAGGCTAAGCAGGACGGTAGAATACTCTTGACCTTATCTTTTTTCCCCTTCACCTTGACCTGTGTCTCAACCTCAGCTTTGTCTTGACCGGTCCTTAACCGTTGACCTAGAGTAACCGCGATGATGGAAGGCGAGCGTCGCGTCCTCACGTTCTACCAAGCGGATGTATTTACCACCCTCCCCTTCGGCGGCAATCCGGTCGCCGTCATTCCGGACGCCCAAGATCTGACCGATCAAGAATTGCAGCAGATCGCTCGAGAGATGAATCTTTCCGAAACCGTTTTTGTTTTTCCCCCGACCGAGAAGGCCGCGGCGGCGAAGATTCGTATTTTTACCCCGACTCAAGAAATTCCCTTTGCCGGACATCCGGTCATCGGCGCGTTCTATATCTTGGGCGCCCTCAAGCGGTTCACGCTCCACGAGCCGGTGACCCGCCTGCTGCATGAGTGCAATATCGGACTGTTCCCGGTCGAGTTGCATGTACGCAAGGGGGAGATCCATCGGGTCGTGATGTCCCAACCCCACCCGGAATTCATCGGAACGATCGATGCCATCGAAGATCTCTATGAAATTGCCAAAGCATTGGGATTGTCGAAAAGTTTTATCACGGGCGCGAGGTTTCCCATCCAGGTCGTGTCGACGGGATTGCCGGTGATCATTGTGCCGGTCCGCAGCTTGACCGCCGTCAAATCCATTGTGCCCGACACCATCGTGATTAAGGATCTCTGTGAGCGTCATGGTGCAAATGGGATCATGGTATTTACGACGATCACTGTCGAGGAATTATCGACCGTTCACACGCGCATGTTCGCTTCACCGATTGGAGTCATAGAAGATCCCGCCACCGGCAGCGCCAGCGGCGCGTTAGGCGCGTACCTCGTGCATCACGGGGTCGTCGAGGTCAGACCGATCACGGAGATTATTGCCGAGCAGGGTTACGAAATGGATCGGCCGTCTCGCATCCACATCGAAGTCGAGTCGGACGACGATGCGATTCAAAACGTGAAGGTAGGCGGGCAGGTCGTGATGATCATTGAGGGCAGGCTGACGTTTTGATGAAGAAGCCATCAGCTTTCGGCCCGGAGCTGAGGCTGACGGCTGATAGTTCATAAAATAAGGAGTAGACATGTCTACATTAGTACAAGTCATGCGCAAAGAACTGAAGAATGTCCGGTACGATGTGTCGGTCAAAGATGCGGCGAAGCGCATGCGTGATGAGAAAGTCAGTTCCTTGCTGGTCGAGAAAAATAACGAGCTCGTCGGTATCATTACCGATACCGATGTTGTCAGACGCGCTGTTGCCGAGGGGAGCGATCTGATAAAAACGGCCGTCCACACGATCATGACAAGTCCGATCGCCAGTATCGAATCTCTCCGGACGGTTCAAGACGCCCATGACATGATGGGCGACCTCGGTGTCCGGCATCTCGGCGTCACCGAAAAAGGCAAGCTAGTCGGTATGGTTTCGGTGCGGGACCTCTTGGTGTACTTCAAGCGGGTCTCGGAACCCAAAATTTCACAGGATTAATCTGAGGCTGAAACGGTCTCCACTGCGTGTCCGGTCCCCGTCGATTCGGCGCTTCCCAAGAATGGCTGAAACGTCTCTTCCTCCGTCTGGAGTACCGCCCATATCGGCGCGGTACTCCCGAATAGGTGAGCGCGCTAGACGCTGACAGGGACAGTTTTAATCGCGGCTTTCACTTTCGCGGCCATGTCAGCGGGAATACTGGCCATCTTATGGCACGCTTTTCCATGTTCGGCCACTAACCGCATGACTTCATCTTCCGTCTCGGCGCGTATTTGAAATGCACACTGGCCGCTGGGATCAACGTCCAGACATCCAAGTTGTTTGTACTGCTTGGTCGCCATAGCTGTCCTCCTTTAATTGATGACCTGCGACAAAACTGTCCGCTACGTCCATAGGCCTTCGGACCACTTCTTGTCAACCGGTGAAATGCCGTAGAAGCGCTGGTCCGCCGAATCATCTACGAGTAGTGGACGATCATTGACCTAATCCAGCGTTTGACGATACCGCTTCACGCCGATGGTGAGCGCCACGGCCGTGAAGAGCGCGATTTGCCATAGTTGGAGCGCGACGTCGTTCAGCCCGTTGCCTTTCAGCAGGATGCCGCGAACGATCCTTAAAAAGTGGGTGAGTGGAAAGACCTCACCAAGTGCCTGGGCCCACTCGGGCATGCCGCGGAAGGGGAACATAAACCCGGAGAGTAACAGCGACGGCAAGAAGAAAAAGAACGACATCTGCATCGCCTGGAGCTGGTTCTTGGCCACGGTGGAAAACGTAATGCCCATGGCAAGATTGGCGGCGATGAAGACGAGGGCCACCACGAGCAGGAGCCCGAGATTGCCGACCATCGGCACATCGAACAGGAAGTAGGCCGCCGCCAGAATGAGCGCGACCTGCACGTACCCGACAAAGATGTAGGGAATGATCTTGCCGATCAGGACTTCGAGCGGACGCGTCGGCATGGAGAGAAGATTTTCCATGGTGCCGCGTTCGCGCTCGCGTGTAATCGCCAGGCCGGTAATCATGACCATGGTCATGGTCAGCACCACGCCCATGAGTCCGGGGACGATGTTGTATTGCGTGATGGCTTCCGGGTTGTAGAGGGCATGGATGCGCAGATCGATGGGTTCGTTGGTGGCAGCAAGAAAGGATAGAGGGCCTTTAAGATCGTGCTGTAGTGCGGAAGTGAGCACGGTCCGCAGGGACCCGATGGCGTTGCTCGTCGCCGCCGGATCGGTCGCGTCGGCTTCGAGGAGGACAGAAGGCCTGTCCCCGCGCAACAGGTCCCGGCTGAAGTCTTCCGGGATATTGATCACGAACTGGGCTTCGCCGCGCGCGAGTACGTCATGCCCTTCTGATTCCGTCTTCACCAGACGGACGAGATTAAAGTACCCGCTGTTTTGAATGCCATACAACACGGTTCGGCCTAGCGATCCATGGTCGGCCAGCACAACCGCCGCAGGCAAGTGCTTCGGGTCCGAATTGATGGCAAAGCCAAAGAGGATCAATTGGATCATCGGGATGCCGATCATCATGCCGAATGTCACCCGGTCGCGCCGCATCTGCACGAACTCTTTCACGACCATGGCCCAGCACCGCGCGAGTGAAAATGGTTGGTGTGTCCTCATGCCGGAGCTCCATCGCGCGATGTGCCCATTAAATGAATGAAGACATCCTCGAGTCCGGGTTCCACCTGGCGCCAGTCATACTGCTCGTTTCGAAACGGCGCGATGGCTTGTTCCAGTGCGGCGGCATTATCTCCGCTGACGTGCAGCATGCTGCCGAACGAAACGGCCTGCTGGATGCCGGGACGGCCGCGAAGATGTTCGGCGAGTGTATGTAAATCAGGTCCGCTCACAGACCACGTCGTGAGATGCGACTGACGGACCACATCGCTGACCGTGCCGAAGGTCAGCAGCTTCCCGCTGGCGATGAAGGCGAGCCGATGGCAGCGTTCTGCTTCATCCATGTAATGCGTGGTAATGAGAAAGGTCAATCCTTGCCCGGCGAGTTGATGGATCTCTTCCCAAAACTCGCGGCGTGCTTTGGGATCGACGCCGGCCGTGGGTTCATCGAGCAGCAGCAGTTTTGGATCGTGAATCATGCAGGCGGCCAGAGCGAGACGCTGCTTCCATCCCCCGGACAGTTCGCCGGCCAGTTGGTTGCGCCGTTCGGAGAGGCCGAGCCGCTCAAGCGTGTCACGCACTGCTTCCCGGCGGTTCGCCATGGAATACATGCGCGCCACAAAATCCAAGTTCTCATGAATACTCAAATCTTCATAAAAACTGAATCGCTGCGTCATATACCCGACTTGGCGCTTGATGGCCTCGCTTTGAGTGATCACGTCATAGCCGAGACATGTTCCGCTGCCTGCATCTGCCCGGAGCAGTCCGCATAGCATACGGATAAACGTCGTCTTGCCGCTTCCGTTCGGCCCAAGGAAACCACAGATCTCTCCTGTGCGAACTTGGAGATCGACGTGATCCACCGCCACGCGATCCCCAAACCGCTTCGTCATGCCTCGAACGTCGATGGCAAGACCGTCCGGCATTATGAGGACCCAAGTTGGACATCCACCGGCTGACCTGGATGCAGATTCACCGAGGTCTCGGGATCGAACACGGCTTCAATCATGAAGACCAGCTTGCTGCGGCCCTCCTGACTGTAAATGACCGGCGGCGTGTATTCGGCGTGCGGCGAAATATAGCTGACGGTCCCGACGAAGGG
>JAICXS010000397.1 GCA_025934615.1 Nitrospiraceae bacterium | reverse complement strand
CGTCTACCGCATGTCGGGCGATTAATTCCGATGCAAGCCTGTCCAAACGGGATTGATCTCGAGCGACCAGCAATAAATCGTAGCCTTTGGCCGCGAGCGCCTTCGCATATTCAGCGCCGATCCCACGACTGGCGCCCGTCACGACGGCAAACGGACGAATAGTCTCCTCCTTTACGACATTCTCCGGCTCGGCGGCGACAATAGTCTGTCGAGCATGGCGAGTCAATATGAATAGCGAGCACCTTCCAGCCGTTACCGTCAGCTTTACGACAAGAGACAAAACTCGTTATGCTGGGACTAAGGACTGATCACTGACCGTTTCGCTGAGCCAGCCATGATCACGAGCGTTTCGCAAGTATTTGCCGGCCATGCCGGTGAAGCCGGATTCCCACCCGCGATGCCGCATGAGGTGTTGGCCGGGATGGCCTTGTTGGCCATGATCGGCGTTATCCTCGTCGCCATCGGCTCAATCGTCGTCTGGTTGCTCTTTAAGATTGAGCGGCATTTACGAAACCGGTAACCCCCTGATAAATAATCCGCGCTCCACACATCGTTCTTCCGTTGACTTGGCACATCGCATGCTTATTGAATCATTATCTACAGACATTTTGAAGGAGCACTATGGACCTCAACCGGATGACGGTAAAACTCCAGGAAGCACTCCAAGCGGCATCCGCACATGCGATGCGGCGCAGCCATCAAGGAATCGATGTCGAACATCTCTTGCTCGCGTTACTTGAACAGCAGGGCGGGATTGCCCCGTCATTGTTGGAAGCCGCCGGCGTATCTACCGCTGCCGTCAAACAAGCTGCGGAGCAAGCTCTGTCAAAACTACCGCAAGTCCAGGGAAGCGGGGGGAGCCCCGGTCAGCTTCATGTCACCTCACGGCTGTCGCAAGTAATCACACGCGCAGAACAAGAAATGCACACTCTCAAAGATGACTATCTGAGCGTTGAGCATGCGCTGCTTGCCATGATCGATGAAGGTGGAGTATTTCGCCGATTGGGTGTCACCCGCGACCGTTTCTTGTCCGCCCTCCAGCAAGTCCGCGGCAGTCAACGCGTGACGAGCCAAGATCCGGAAGGCACCTATGAGGCGCTCGAAAAATATGGCCGCGACCTCACGAAGCTGGCCGGACAAGGCAAGTTGGATCCCGTCATCGGGCGGGACGATGAGATTCGTCGCGTCATTCAGATCCTGTCTCGGCGCACCAAGAACAACCCCGTGTTGATCGGTGAGCCCGGTGTGGGCAAGACAGCCATTGTAGAAGGGCTCGCGCAACGAATCGTGAAGGGCGATGTCCCCGATGGATTAAAGAATAAGCGCTTGATCACATTAGATATGGGATCTTTAGTCGCAGGCGCGAAGTTTCGAGGCGAATTCGAAGAGCGCTTGAAAGCGGTCTTGAAGGAAATCCAGGCGGCCCAGGGTCAGATCCTCTTATTCATCGACGAGCTCCACACGGTGGTTGGCGCCGGCGCGGCCGAAGGAGCCATGGACGCCGCCAATCTGCTCAAACCGATGTTGGCGCGCGGCGAGTTGCATCTGATCGGGGCCACCACCTTGGATGAATACCGTAAACACATCGAGAAAGACGCCGCGCTGGAGCGGCGCTTCCAGCCGGTGGTCGTCGATCAGCCATCGGTTGAGGACACGATCTCGATTCTGCGGGGCTTGAAGGAACGCTACGAAGTGCATCACGGCGTGCGGATCAAGGATTCGGCCCTCGTAGCCGCAGCCAAACTGTCCCATCGGTATATCGGCGATCGGTTCCTACCGGACAAAGCCATCGATTTGATCGATGAGGCGGCGGCGCGGCTGCGTACAGAAATCGATAGCCTGCCGGTAGCACTCGATGAAGTTTCACGCAAGGTCATGCAATTGGAAATCGAGCGCGAGGCGCTTCGCAAGGAAACCGACGCAGCCAGCCGGGCCCGTTTGGAAACGCTGGAGCAAGAGTTGGCTGAAAAGCGGCGTGACATGGATGCGCTGAAAACCCATTGGGAGACGGAAAAAGTCTCGGTCGGCCGGCTTCGGAAACTTCGTCAGCAGATCGAGGCGGCAAAACAGGATATCGAACGGGCTGAGCGGAGCTACGATCTGAACCGTGTCGCGGAATTGCGCTACGGCGAGCTGCCTCGTCTGGAGCGCGAGCTGTTAGCCGAGGAACAACACCTTGAGAAGAAACAGGGCGAGAGCCGGCTGCTCAAGGAAGAAGTGGATGAGGAAGATATCGCGCTCGTTGTTAGCCGATGGACCGGCATCCCGGTGACCCGCCTCATGGAAGGTGAACTGCAGAAATTGCTGCGCCTCGAGGATCTGTTGCACGACCGCGTCGTCGGGCAAGACGAAGCGGTGAAGGCCGTGGCCGATGCGGTCCTGCGGGCGCGGTCCGGCATCAAAGATCCGAACCGTCCGATCGGTTCGTTCTTATTCTTAGGCCCGACCGGCGTCGGCAAGACGGAACTGGCCCGAGCGCTGGCCGCCACGCTATTCGATGACGAGAACAATCTCATTCGCATCGACATGTCGGAATACATGGAAAAACATACCGTGGCTCGGCTCATCGGCGCGCCTCCCGGCTATGTGGGCTACGAAGAGGGCGGCCAGTTGACCGAAGCGGTGCGGCGCCGGCCGTTTGCCGTCATCCTGTTCGATGAAATCGAGAAGGCGCATCACGATGTGTTTAACGTCCTGCTTCAAGTGTTAGACGACGGCCGCTTGACCGACTCGCAAGGACGCACGGTGGACTTTAAAAACACGGTGCTGATCATGACGTCCAACATCGGCAGCCAGGACATTCTCGAGGCGCAACAGCGTGGACGCTCCTATGAACAGATGAAGCAAGTGGTCATGAGCGAATTACGGCAACATTTCCGCCCGGAATTTCTCAATCGCGTGGATGAGACCGTCGTGTTCCATCCCTTGACGATCGAGAACCTCGTCAAGATCGTGGACATCCAATTAACCCATCTCCGCAACCGACTGGGTGAACGGCGGATTACGCTCACGCTCACGCCGGCCGCATTAGAGGACTTAGCAAGACGGGGGTACGATCCGGTCTACGGTGCGCGGCCATTGAAGCGTTTAATCCAGCAAGATATCGAGACGCCGATTG
>JAICXS010000428.1 GCA_025934615.1 Nitrospiraceae bacterium | reverse complement strand
TCATTAATTGCGAGCCGTAATTGGTCGCCCTTCTGTAACGGCGGCAGTCCTTTGTCCATCGCTTCTTTGGCGGGTAAGAAGCGAGGGAGCAATTCGCCGGTATTGACCTTCACTAGATCGCCGACGACTGAGTCGACCGTTCCAGTCACGATACGATGCCCCGGCCACAACACCCGATACTCCTTGGCGCTCTGCGCCGGCTTCACCGAGATCCCGGCCATCGGCCCCGTCGTGTTCTCCACTCTTGGGTTCATGTCGGCATAACCAGGAGTGACGCTCATCAACCAGCCTATCACTACTCCGGTCAGCATCAGAGAGATGAGCTTCCGACCATTGTGCGGTCTTGTTCTCTTGATCATGGCGTTCCTCCTTTCCATGAAATTGAACCGGCGCCTCCTCCGAGGACACCGGTTGATTTTGCCGGATGGAATAATTCCTACGTTTGAAAAGTCAAGACCGATCGTCATAGAGGGCCGCCTATTGGGCGTCATGCCGGCAACAGGAAGTCCACCGCTGCAGCACCTATCGGACTGACCAGAAATGCCAAGAGTACCCCGGACATGTAAAAGCTGTCTAAACGTGTCCGATAGGGCCCCCCGAAGGCACATGACGGGACAGGACCGAGGGGACTTGACGACGTGCCGAACGGTGTTATCTGCAGCTCCAACGGCAATATTCACCGCATCCAGAAAGGAGGACGCTATGGCACTCACCTCGTTTGATGTCGACCGGTTGCTTCATGACACGCTTCGCAATATGAACGGGGCAGGATGGGCGCCACCGTGTAACGCCTATGAAGACGAGCATGGGTTTCATGTTGAAGTTGCTGTTCCGGGGTTAAGCCGCCAGGACATGGAAATCGTATTTGAGGATGGCGTCTTGACCGTTAAGGGTGAACGCAAGGGCGAGGCTCCGGAGAACAACCGGCGATATTTCGCTCATGAGATCGGGTGGGGAACCTTTAGCCGGTCTTTCCGCCTCCCGAGTTATATCGATCCTGAGAAGGTATCGGCCTGTTATAAGGACGGCATTCTGACTATGGCGTTGCCCAAGCGAGAAGAGGCGAAAGCTCGGCGGATTGAAATCGGTTAAAAGCCATGGCGGCCTGCGCGGACCGCACCTTCCCAGATGACCGACGTATCGTCGGCGGGGTGGAGTCTTCGGACTTCATCTCGCCGCCGGTTCGGTTAGGCACGACAACACTCGTTTCTTTTTTCATTCCTTCCTTTTTCAAGATCCTCAATAACCGGATCGGCGTCTCTCGGGCAAAAGGGTCCGTGAGACGCTTGATTCTGTTTCAGGCCAAAGACTTAGTAAATGAGCGTGTGACCTCGACTCGGTGGGTTGACGTTCCCTGGTAGTGCTCTTTAGAATGCGCGGGCGCTACGGTGCGACCAAGACTCAGGCCATGACGATCAAAACATTGCCTCCGGTCCACTGAGCGATAACCACTATGGATCCCATGGAACCCAACTCTCCTCCTTCTTTCGAGCCGACGGCTTCTCTTCCGACGAGGGACGAGCTCATCGCCGAACTTTTGCCTATGCCGGACCCGCCGGAGTCGATCTTGCCGCCGGATCCGCCGGGTACTGATCGAATCATTGCAGAAGCGCTGACGTACATTCGCGGGAAAAGAGGGGCCGACCTGGTCTCCATTATTCTCGTGGGTTCCGGGGCGCGGCGGAGTCTAACCGCGCATAGCGATCTGAATTTTATTGCGCTCGTCAAGGGTCAGGACGAAGGGGAAGAAATCGTCCGTGTCGCCGACCGGTCGATTGACATTCGGTATCGCAGTCACAAAGCCGTTGAGCAGGAAATGCCGCATGTTTCGCGTCTCCCCCCGCTGCTTCGCAAAGGACGAGTGCTGTTCGATTATGACATGATCGGCGCCAAACTGGTGGAAAAGGCTGCCCAGCGCTTTCGGCAAGGCCCTAAGCCGGCCAGCATGAATGAACGCATACGGCTCAAGGCCGATTGCTTGCATCGGCTCGGCAAAGCTCAGGACATGCTCCATCAGCCGGCGACCGCTCTGTACCTCTTCGGAATCTTCCTCGATCATCTCCTGAACTCGTTTTTCCGGCTGAGGGGATTCTGGCTGACCTCGCCGGTGGACTTGCTGCGCTTTGTCATGACGCGCGATCCAGCCGTCGGCGAACTGTTCGATCGCACGATGAACGCGCCGTCGCTTGCCGATCGCCTGGCATTGGGACAAGAATTAACCCATCTCATCTTTAGAGATATTCCCAATCCACCCCGTGTCGATTGATCGATTGTTTTCTTCTACCGGTGTGGTCCGTAGGAACCCTCCACGATCTGCTGGTTCACAACTCTTGTATCGAACGTCCTAGCACCGCATTGCATGAAGTGGGCTCGCCTATCACAGAGGATTGAGGTGGCATTCTATGATAAGCGTACTCGGCAAGGACACGTACAGCGTCTTTCTCGGTCTCAGCCGATTGTCGGTTGCGATCTGCAGCCTGCTCCTCGCGCTATGTGGGGTACTAGAAAGCGCGCAGGCAGAATGGTATCTGGGCGCGTATGGTGGGGGCACTCTGCCGCATGCCACCGGCTTTCGTCAGCCCAGTAGTAGCGTGCATACGACTTTTTCCTCCAACCTCACCTTCGACAATGGATCGATCGCGGGCGTCAAATTCGGCAATTATTTTCTCGGCGGGGGCCTCTTCGAGAGTAAATGGGTGGGTCTGGAGGCGGAAGTCTTATATGCGCGTCCGTCGTTTCGCGCTCAGACGCTGACGGCCGACAACACCAGTACAGGGGGGTCGTCAAATGGTCCTTCCATTACCGCGGTGATTCCGCATACCGGACTCGGCATGTTGGGCGGAACGCTGAATGTCATGTTCCGCTATCCCGGCATGTACGTCTTGCCGTATGTGGGAGTCGGACT
>JAICXS010000039.1 GCA_025934615.1 Nitrospiraceae bacterium | reverse complement strand
TTCCGCACGCTCGACCGCCTCACCATGGAAATGCAAACTCAAAACGACATGCTGCGCATGTTGGTCGAACGAAAAGAAATCATGCGCGACGCCGTCGAGACGTCGGCTGGCGCGACGGGCGGCGTGATCCATCTCTCGCCGAAAGGGCGCCTCCGTCAATTACGCGAACAATTGGCGCAACTGTTATCCGAATACAAGGAGACATATCCCGATGTCCTGCGTGTGAAGCGAGAAATCAAGGACCTGGAGGCCAGGGTGGCCCGAGGCCCCTCCTCGGACGATTTAGAAGAAGATGTCGTCGTCAGCGGGACGGACATGGATTCTCAGTTGCGCACGCTCGATGCGGAAATTAAGGTCCGGCGCCATCGCGCCGGAGAGATTCAGGCACAAATCAAATCTCTCGAACAACGGATGGAGCAGATGCCGATCCGCGAGCAGGAACTCAGCACGCTGTTGAGAGACTATGAGACGACGAATAAGCGGTATCAATCGTTGCTGGCGAACAAGGAGTCCGCCAAAATCACGGAGCAGATGGAAAAGCGGCAGAAGGGCGAACAGTTCCGCGTGCTCGATCCCGCCAATCTTCCCATTAAGCCTGTGAAACCGGACCCGCTGAGGGTCTTCCTCGGCGGGATCATGGCCGGGTTGGTGCTCGGGGGTGGGACCATTTGGTGGCTTGATTTCAGGAATCTGCCCTTCCGCCGTCCGGAAGAAATCGAAAGCTCTCTCGGATTGCCGATGCTGGCCAGTATTCCTCACATGTTCATGATCGGAGGGCAGGATCGGAGCAACGGTCGAAACGGCGCGCCTGCTCTTCCTGGGTGGCGGCAATGGCTGAGCCGTGTCAAGCTCCTGCCGTTCAAGACAGAAAACGGCAATGGGGCCCTGACGCAGAAGCTGCCGACCGGAGGCAAATCGCAACGCGTGCTGCAAGCGCATATGAATGCCTTGGGCGCCGAGCAATTCCGTGTCTTGGCCGGCCGCATCGTGCAGGTTCGAGAGAAAAAGGGCGCGAAGATTCTCGCCGTCACCAGCTCGTTGGCCGGCGAAGGGAAAACGACGGTGGCATTGGGCTTAGCGATCACCCTCGCCCGGGATTATCTGGAAGAGACCATTCTGATCGACGGCGATGTGCGCAATCCCGAGGTGTCGACTCGTATGGGATTGCAAGATGAATCTGGATTGATCAATGTGCTGGCCGGTGAGTGCCAGCTCAACGAAGCTCTCTATCAGCATACCCATCCCAACCTTCGCATTCTGTCGGCCGGTACCGTTGAGCACGGAAGCCGCGGACTGACCGCCACACGAGTAGGGATGCAGGAACTCTTAGCCGATTTGCGTCGCCGCGGAGTCATTGTGATCCTCGATGCCCCGCCGATCTTGCCTATGGCGGATATGAATCTCTTTTCCGAAGTGGTAGACGGAATAGTGCTCGTCGTGCGCGCGGAGCAGACCGCCCAGGGCGTCGTCGCGGAGGCGCTGCGATTTCTCTCCGGAGGCAGTATCGAAGGCGTCGTCTTGAACGATCTCGTAACTCCGCGCCACCAATATTATGGCCGCTACGCCATTGCCGAACCCCCTCCTGTGCTGTGAGCCGGCTTTAGATAAGCACGGGATCAGCCAAGAGTTGCATTCGGGTAGAAGAAGTTTTTATGATAGGGAAACCTTCTTAGGACGTTGTGCGATGATAGCGAGTTGACAAGGGTGACAAGGTGACGAAGGCAGATTCAGCACGCCGGGTTCCCCAATCGTACTGGCGGTATTCTCTCGGGCTCTTAGCTCTCCTGCTGGGTCTTTGCGTTGCCTTTGGTCTGTCCGCCCAGGTAGCGAATAGAACGATTGAAGGCTATTTGGTCGACTTGGCCGGACGCGGCCTGGCTCAATCCGCGGCCGCGCTCGCAGAGTCCTTGAATCGCACCCTGTTTGAACATAGTTTGCAGAGTCGCACCATTGCAGAAAGTCCCCTCGTACGCCGCTCTGATCCGGATGCACTTGCTGCCTACCTGCGCAATGTGAAGGGGGCATGGCCGGAGTATATGGGTCTTGAAGTGATCGATGCCGACGGACGTATTACTGCCTCAACCGATCCATCCCTGATTGGACAGAATGCCGATCAGCATGTGTGGTACCAGACATTGTTGAAAGGCGGCAAGTTGGATCTCCGTGGCCATGATATTGTCGAGCATGCCGGACGCCTTATGCTGTTCCCGTCGCCGATTGTCGGAGATGAAGGCCAATTTCTCGGTGTGGTCGTTTTGAAAGTGGGTCTTCAAAGCATGGAGTTTATCTTAGATGGAGCCAGACGATCCACGGGCCTGCGGTCTTCCTCTGCGAGGCCGGACTATATGCTTGTTGCCGGTAACGACGGGAATGACGGTCTGGTGCTGTACGATTCGGCGGCCCAACACGAACCCGCCCAAGAACACCGCACACGAATGAGCGTCGCTGCGCTGAGCGCCTTCGTGAAGGCGGGCTATCGTGAAGAGTTGCACCCGGAGCGGAAGCTTCCTGTCGTAACCGGCTATGCGCCGGTCACCCGATATGGCCAAGTTCCGGGATGGCGATGGACCGTCGTGGTTCGTATGGACCGAGAATCGATTCTGATGCCTTTCCATCGTCTAATAGAAACCATGATGATCGCTGGTGGAGCAGGTCTCCTCATCTTTATAGCGGTCTTGCTGTGGATCATCAATCGATTACGAATGGCGTCGAAGGCGGGGGCGCCGAGGCCTGTGGCGGATGAAGCTATCGCGACCGCTTCCTCGGATGTGAGACGGCGTGTTCGGGATGCCGGTCAAGATACGGTGCGGCGTACTCCGCTTCCCAAAGCTGAGCTGCCGCAGACAGAGGCACTTCAGTCTTCGGTTGAAAAAGTTGCCTTCGATCCGAAGCAGTGGGAAGAACTCAAGCGATGGGTGCGGGTTGCCGAGGTCAATCGCGTAAGCCTCTTTAAAAATCATCGGGAAGACGGGGAACTGTGGGCCAGCCGGCGTTATGAATGGATTGGATTGGGGGAAGTGGCGCGAACGGAATGGTCTCAATGGTTCAGTTGGTCGCTGAGAGCGAAGGGGTTTTCGCGATGGGAGCAGTCGCTTGCCCAGGGACAGGTCATCAGCGGGGCCGTCTCGACATTTCCTCCTGCTGAAGCGACCGCGTTGATGTCCTGCGGCATCCATACCGTCTTCGTCGTCCCGCTTTATATTCGCGGTGAATGGTGGGGCTTCGTCGAATTCGATCACTGTTTCACGGAACGAATCTGGTCGGAGCCTGAACAACAAGGGCTGCGCTCGATGGTCGACCTGCTTCAAACGGTCATTCAGCAGGCATCCGGCGAGGCCGACCTTCAGAGGCTGTTGGGGGTCATCGATACGGTGTTGGAATCGACTGCAGACGGTATTCTCGTGGTGGACGGAGAGGGCAATCTTGTGAACTTCAATCAGCGCCTGGTTTCCATGTGGAATATGCCGGACGCCGTCACGGAGTCCCGGCTCACGGAAGAGATTATGGGCTGGATGATGCGCCAACTGAAAATTCCCGATGTGTTGCTCAGAACGATGAGCGAATTGGGCGGGGAGCCGGACGCGGAGAGCTACGACATTCTGGAATTGCAGGATGGCCGAATGGTCGAACGATTATCGAAACCGCGGAAAGACGGCGATCGATATGATGGCCGTATCTGGACCTTCCGTGAATCGATTGCGCTGAGACTCACAACGTTGAACGTACACTCATCACAGTGAATCATGTTGACGGAGCGGACCATGATAAAAGTGTTGATTGCGGATGACCATGCCGTCGTCCTAGAAGGGCTCAAGCAAATTTTGTCGGAGACACCGGACATCATTGTCTCGGCCCAGGCTACGAACGGGCAGGAGGTGTTGGACAAAATCCGGTCCAATAACGTCGACGTCGTGGTGCTCGATATCGCGATGCCCGGCCGCAGCGGGCTCGATACGCTGATGCACATCAAGCGCGAGCGGCCGACGCTCCCTGTGTTGGTGTTGAGTGTGCACCCGGAAGATCAATATGCCGTTCGGGTGTTGAAGGCGGGAGCGTATGGGTATCTGACCAAAGACAGCGCCCCCGATCAGCTCGTAGCGGCTATTCGGAAGGTCGTGACCGGCGGAAAGTATGTGAGCCCGTCGCTGGCAGAAAAATTAGCGTTTGATTTGGAGTCCGATTCCGGGAAACCGTTGCACGAAACCCTCTCAGACCGCGAGTATGAAGTGCTGTGTATGATTGCATTGGGAAAAACCGTCAAGGAAATCGCAGATAAATTATCCTTGAGCGTCAAAACGATCAGTACATACCGGGCCCGTATTCTTGAAAAAATGAAAATGAAAAATAATGCCGAGTTGACCCATTATGTGATCCGTGAAGGGCTGATCGATTAACTGGCTTTTACGGATTTTTCTCTCCCTCAGCCAAATCTCCTCCGCTGTTACCGCTTAATACTTAAGACCACCTGTGTAGTCCTCATTGTCTCTTTCCAACCGGCTGACCATTTTGATATTCACCACTCTTTCATTAGAGCGGAGGAGATGAATCGTTCAACAAGAATAGCCTTAGCGCTCCCCGATGTGGTCGGTCTATTGGGTGCAGAGTTGTGGCGGACTCCATGCGTATTCTGCGGATTATACGCCCAAAGTCATCGTGGGATGGGAATCAATCCGTACACACTAATGAGTAGTTACTTCGGTAGAGTGCCATGCTAGTACGGTCATGGACTGAATGTACAAGTATGCACCGCCTACTTTTTGTAAGAAAGCGGGCATAGCTTCTCGAGATAATTCCTACATTGGTTCCAGTGGTTTTCTGATGTTGTACACCCCCAGAGCCAACTAGGATGCACGCAGCAGTCAGGCAATACTTCGGATTGGGAAAAGGCAGGGGGAACGTCATGGCCGAGACAGAGGAAACGTTTTCTGATGTCGTTGGGTTTAGTTCACCTGACTTACAGGACGCAAGAAGTCACGTACCGCAGTGGGATACGTTTGGGCTCCGTGAACAGGCGGGCCCCTCCGTGGAAGATGCGCTATGGAGTGCACAGTCGGCGAATGCTTCACCCTTTACCGACCGCTGGGTGTGGAAGTATCGCATACCTTCATCGCACGTGGTCGGAAGAGGAGTGAGGACCATCGGTCGAGAGGCCTATGGAAGCGTTTCTGACCGAAGTACACGCGCGCGGAGAGAGCGGGTACTGGTGCTCGGCGACGGCCCACTGGCGGACCGGATCGTTGCGGCGCTTCAAAACCATTCGTCCTACGAGATCGTCGGGCACTTGCAAAAACAGTGTGTCGTCGATGCGCCGGATTTGATAGCAGATGTCAATGAAGCCGCGGAATCCTTAACCCGATTGGAACACATTGTCGCACGTGATGGGATACATCGCATTGTGGTGACGATGACGGAGCGCCGGGGGCTTCCTATGAATCAGCTCTTGGCGTGCCGGTTTCACGGCCGAGCCGTGGAGGACGCCGTGGCGTTTTACGAGCGCCTGAACCAAAAAATCGCCCTCGAAGGGCTGACTCCCGGCTATCTGGTCTTTCACGGCGGGTTTCGGTGGCCGTCGCGCGTGGTCAAGCGGGGAACGGACGTCCTCTTGGCCCTCCTGGCGCTGTTGATCACGGTTCCTCTCTGGGTCGTGCTGCCGATTTTGATCAAGCTCAGTTCTCCGGGGCCCGTCTTTTATCGTCAGGAGCGGGTCGGTTGGCATGGCAGGCGATTTACGATTCTGAAATTTCGCTCCATGCAGCAGAATGCGGAAGCAGCAGGGCATGCAATATGGGCGGAGGAATGCGATACGCGCGTGACAGCGGTCGGCCGATTTATGCGCCGCTATCGTCTTGATGAACTACCGCAGCTTCTCAATGTCCTCCGTGGAGATATGAGCATGGTGGGACCGCGCCCCGAGCGTCCTGAATTTATCGGGCGATTGAACCGGGATGTCCCCTATTACGCCTATCGGCTTGCCGTGAAGCCCGGCATTACCGGATGGGCGCAGGTGATGTTTCGCTATGGGGCAACCGTTCAGGACGCCGCCGAGAAGTTGCAATACGATCTCTATTACATTAAGCACATGTCCTTGCGTTTGGACGGGCTGATCGCGCTAAAGACGATCCGCACCGTTCTCTTCCAATCCGGGGCCCGCTAAGCGGACCGCCATGACCACATCCATGAATGTGCTGACGATCGATGTCGAAGAATATTTTCACGTATCGGCATTCGAACGGATTCTCTCGGCTGAGCGGTGGCCGGAATACGAAAGTCGCGTGGAGCAGACGACCAGGCGATTGTTGGAGCGCTTTTCAGATGCGGGGGCCAAAGCCACTTTTTTTGTACTCGGGTGGGTCGCCGAGCGGCACCCCGGTCTGATTCGCTCCATCCGCGAGCAAGGTCACGAAGTCGCCTCGCATGGCTATGCGCATCAGGTCTTGACCGTCCTCACGCCTTCCCAATTCCGAGCGGATATTCGCCGCGCAAAATACATCTTGGAAGATATTATCGGCGAGCCGGTGTTGGGCTATCGCGCGCCCAGTTTTACGATTATGGAAGAGACGGTATGGGCGTTACGCATCCTCGTGGAGGAAGGATATCTGTACGATTCGAGCATTTTTCCGGTGTGGCATGACCGATATGGGCTTCACGGCGCGAATCCCTATTGCCATCGATTGACGACGGCCGCAGGCCCGATCTGGGAAATTCCGCCGTCGACGTTGCCCGTGCATAACATGCGACTGCCGGTTGCGGGCGGTGGGTATTTTCGATTATGGCCCTATCGGTTGCTGCGGCGATGGTTGAAGGCGATTGAATCCGCCGGACACCCGCTCGTGGTGTACCTGCATCCCTGGGAAATCGATCCGGGACAACCGAGGCTGAAGGCCCCGGCATTATCACGGTACCGGCATTATCTGAACCTGCATAAAACGGAGGCGCGATTGACTCAACTGCTCCAGGATTTTCGATTCGGCTCGGTCTGTGAGGTCGTCGCGCCCATTCTAAAATTAAGCCGAGAACGGGTTGCTTGATGATGCGATCGAACCTTCAACGAAACCCTGTGCAGCGGTCCGCCGCCGAGACGCCCCAAGTCGTCCTGTTCGATCATCCGGCAAGGTGGAACGCCTATGTGGCTTCACACCCGCAGGGTACGTTCTATCATCGATTCGAGTGGTTGCCGCTAGTGGCTCGTGTGTTCGGCCATCGTATCCTTCCTCTGGCGATGGTCTCCGGCGAGCAAGTGGTCGGCATATTTCCCTTGGTCCATATACATTCCCGGCTCTTCGGCCGCGTGCTCGTTTCGATGCCCTTTGTGAATTACGGGGGAGTGCTAGGCGATTCGATTGAGATCGAAAAGGCGCTGTGGCACGCGGCCATCCAGACGGCGCGTGAGCATGGCGCCGGTTCCGTAGAAGCGCGGCATTTGAATCCCCACGGTTTTGTCGAACAAGGCAAACAACACAAGGTCGGCATGACGCTCGCGCTCGCGCCGACGATTGAGGCGCAGTGGAAGGCGTTCAACGCCAAGGTGCGCAATCAAATTCGGAAATCGGAACTGTCGGGTTTGTCGATCCGTATCGGCGGCGCGACGGATGTCGCCGCGTTCTATGAAGTCTTCGCGCGTAACATGCGTGATCTTGGCACACCGGTCTATCACCGCGCCTTATTTACGGCGCTGTTCGAGGTGTTTCCGAACGCATGCCGGGTCTTCACCGTGTGGGACCAAGGGACCGTTATCGCGGCGGCAATCGCCATCGCCCATCGCGATACCTTAGAGGTGCCGTGGGCGGCTTCTCGGCGCGATGCCCTACCACGGTGCCCCAACCACCATCTCTATTGGGAGCTGATCCAGCATGCGATCAAAGCGGGCTTCGCGCGTTTCGATTTTGGCCGCAGCACTCCTGGATCGGGACCGTATAAATTCAAAGAGCAATGGGGCGCCGCAGAGGTACCCCAGTTCTGGGAATACTGGACGGCCACCGGGAGGCTCCCCAATGTGTCCCCGCAGAATCCCCGCTATGCCTTCGCCGTTCGGCTCTGGAAACAGTTGCCGTTGCGGATCGCCAATACGATAGGACCGTGCATTGTCCGCAACATTCCATGACTGGAGCGCTGCTGTGACTCATTCTTCGGTTCACGTGATGTGTATCGTCGGCGCGCGGCCGAACTTTATGAAGGCTGCGCCGTTCATCGAGGCGTTGGAGGGGAGGGGCTGGGCGACTGTCACCCTGGTCCATACCGGTCAGCATTACAGTCGAGAGATGTCGGGCTTGTTTTTCGAAGCGCTGGGTCTTCGCAGACCTCAGGTCGACTTGCACGTAGGATCGGGCTCACATGCGGAGCAGACGGGGCATATCATGATCCATCTCGAGCCGCTGCTCCAGCTCCATCGTCCGGATCTCGTGGTCGTATTCGGGGATGTCAATTCGACCGTGGCGGCTGCCCTTTGCGCCTCAAAATTGGGCATCCCTGTGGCTCATGTGGAGGCAGGCCTGCGCAGTTTCGATCGGACGATGCCTGAAGAATTAAATCGGGTAGTGACCGATCACCTGTCTCAGTTCCTCTTTACGTCGGAACGTAGCGGCCGGGAAAATCTGATACGAGAGGGACTGGCGGAGACACAAATCTTTTTTGTGGGCAATGTCATGGTCGACACGTTGCTTAAGCATGTCGAGCAGGCTCGAGCGTTGGAGACGAGGCGGACGTACGGCCTTTCGCACCAAGCCTATGGTCTCTTGACGTTACATCGGCCCAGCAACGTGGATGATCCCCATACGTTCAAGGAAATCATGACGGCGGTCAAGGAACTCTCCGTGGAGGTCCCCATTCTCTTTCCCTGTCATGTGCGGACCCGCGAGCGGCTGGCCGCAATGCCCGAGCTGTTGGAAGCAACAGCCGGACGGCAAGGCCTGATTCTGCTTGAACCTCTCGGGTATCTCCAGTTTCTGTCGCTCATGTGCGATGCCGGCCTCGTGCTGACGGACTCCGGCGGGATCCAAGAAGAGACCACTGTGTTGGGTGTCCCCTGCGTCACCTTGCGTCACAATACCGAACGTCCTGTGACGATCGAACACGGGACCAATACGCTCGTGGGGACGAGCCGCACACGCATCGTCGAAGCCGGTCGAGCTGTCTTGCGGCGTCATCGTCCGACGCGAAGAACTCCGGACTTATGGGACGGCCATGCGGCGGAACGTATCGTGGACGTGTTGGAGCGGCACTTCCATGCCGGCTCATTCGTGCCCGAGTGTACAGACTCATCGCCAATGGCCTACTCGAGCCCGTGCGTAGCGCCCACAAGCAATCAGACGAGTGAATAGGAAGCCTTCTCCTATGGTGCACGCTCCAGACAGTCTCTTACGACCGCTCAGAGCCATGCGGCAGTATTGGCAATTGCCCATAGCCGTGCGCGAGGTCGGCCGGCGCGATCGCCGAGGCGTGCCGGAAGATGATCCCGGCATTGAACGGTGCGTGGACGCCGGCATCGACTGGTTGGCGCGTGCGCAGGATTGTTCTGCATCGCATGACGGTGGAGTAGCTCGTCATTTCAATCTCGTCACGGGGTGGAGCACCTCGTATCCGGAGACGACGGGGTACATCGTGCCGACCCTGTTGACCTATGCCGAACAACGGCATGACAACACGATTCTTGGGCGCGCTCAGCGCATGCTCGACTGGTTGCGATCGCTGCAGTTTGCCGAGGGTGGGTTCCAGGGCGGCATGATTCTGGAGCAGCCGGTCGTGCCTGTTGTCTTCAATACCGGACAAATTCTCATCGGACTAGCCGGCGGCGTGCGGTCATTTGGAGAGGTCTATCGAGATTCCATGATTCGTGCCGCGGATTGGTTGGTCAGCGTGCAGGACGCCGATGGATGTTGGCGGCGGCACGGGTCGCCATTTGCGAAAGCGGGCGAGAAGGCCTACGACACCCATGTCGCATGGGGATTGTTCGAGGCGGCTCGCCTCGAACCGGGACGGC
>JAICXS010000433.1 GCA_025934615.1 Nitrospiraceae bacterium | reverse complement strand
AACACACTCTCTTGCTCGTTGATCCCTATCCCAGAAACAATCCTTATCACCTGACAGTGAGTGAACGCCGCGCCGTCTGGTTTCCAAAACTCAGCCTGCCGGTGATCGCGGCTTATACACCGGCCGACTGGCATGTCCTGCTCGTCGATGAGGCGGTCCAGGATATCGATTTCGATCAGCCGTGCGATTTGGTAGGACTCTCGATCATGACCTGCTATGCGCCCCGCGCGTACGAGATTGCCACTGAATTTCGGAAAAGAGGAAAAACCGTCGTCCTGGGCGGCGTCCATCCCACCTACTGTCCGGATGAAGCACTACGGTATAGCGATGCCATCGTCTGTGGAGAGGCGGAGGACCTCTGGCCGCAAGTGGTCGCCGACTTTTTGGCAGGCTCGATGAAGCGCATGTATAAAATGGAGCAGTTTCCGGCATTGGACCACTACATCAGTCCAAGAGTCGAACTGCTGAGCCCGGATGCATACATGACGCGGCAATGCAGCTTTACGACGCGCGGCTGCCATTTCGATTGCGAATTCTGTAGCGTCTCGCCCTTCAACGGAAAGACGACTCGCCGGCGACCGGTCCCTGAAGTCATCGAAGAGTTGACACATGTGAAGCAGTGGGTGTGCAGCGAACTGGTCGACCGGATCTCCAACGACACGCTCTGGAAAGCCTTCGTGACGGGACTTCGCATCCGAGTCGGAATCGAGGATGGGACGATCTTTGCCTTCGTCGATGATCTGCACAACAGCAATCGCACCTATTGCAAGGAACTGTGGGAAGCCCTCAAGCCGCTGAAGATTAAGTGGGGATGCCAGTCGACCCTCTTTCTCGGTGATGACGAAGAAATGGTCAAATTGGCTGCCGAGAGCGGGTGTGTGTCGGTGTTTGTCGGCATGGAGTCGCTCGACGAGGATTGTTTGGAAGAAACCAATAAACCATTTAATCGGGTGAAGAAGTTTTCCGACGAGATCAAAATGTTCCACGACAACGGCATTATGGTCAATCCCGGCATCGTCTTTGGATTCGACAATGACGACGAATCCGTGTTCGAACGGGCCGTGGACTTTCTGACTAAGAATCAAGTGGAGCTGGCCTATTTCAACGTGCTGACGCCGCTGCCCGGCACCGCGCTGTTCGAGCGCTACAACAGCAGCGGACGCATTTTCGACCGCGACTGGGCGAAGTATGACGGCAAGCACGTGGTCTACTATCCCAGCCGGATGACGCCGGAGCAACTGCAGGAAGGGTTTTATTGGGCCAATCATCAATTTTACTCACTGCCTTCGATTTTCCATCGCTTGCGAGGCACGAAGCAGCGGCTCGTCGCGCGATGGGAAATGAATCGACAGTTCCGGAAACTCGTGAAGCGATCGTGCCCGAAGGGAACCTTGTCGCCGGTCGCCGATGTCCTCAAGGGCCTACAGGCCAAGCTGCCGAGTTTTGAAACCGAGCACCTCATTCCCAACGCGCTCATTGCGTTGAAGCAGAAGTTCGACGAGAAAACGGCGCCGGCTCAAGAACTATGGTTGAATATCAAGACCAAGCGACATAATCAATTCACGGCCTTGTTCGTCGAGTTGGAAGGGACATTGGACCATTTAAATGCCGAAGAACTGCTGACACGCATCAAACTTGCCGCAGAGCAAGCAAAGATCGATATTATTATCAATTTTGAGCATCTCAAGCATGCCACCCCCAAGGCGCTGGAGACCTTATTGAATCACGACACGCTGAAGGCTGTCGCGCCGCATGCGAAAATTCGCTACAGGAAGTTCAAAGCAGCCTTCGCCTCGGCGCTGGAGGGATTCTCCCTGAGCGGGCTCGACATGCTGAAAGAGGATTGGCAAGATGCATGACTTTCAGTACAAGGAGGGCGAGCTCTACTGCGATGCGGTGCCCTTGTCACGTATTGCGAAAGAACTCGGGACGCCTTGCTACGTATATAGCTATGGCACCCTGATCCGGCACTTCAGGGCATTTGATCAGGCGTTCCAAGACGTTCCGCACATCATCGCCTTCGCCATGAAGGCCAATTCCAATTTGGCCATTTTGCGCCTGATGGCGCGCGAAGGGGGAGGGGCCGACATTGTGTCGGGCGGCGAACTCTACCGGGCGCTGAAAGCCGGGATTCCAGCCAATAAGATGGTCTTCGCAGGCGTTGGGAAGAATCGCGACGAGATCCGACAGGCGTTGGATGCCGATGTGCTCATGTTCAACGTCGAGTCGTCCGCCGAACTGCGAGCCATCGACGATGTCGCTGCCGAGATGAAACGCAAGGCGCGTGTGGCCTTGCGCATCAATCCCGATATCGATCCCAAGACTCATCCGTACATCTCAACCGGCCTCAAAAAAAGTAAATTCGGCATCAGCGCCGAACGGGCGCTGGAGGAATTCAAACTCGCCGCGTCGTTGACGCACATCGACGTGGTCGGGGTGCACGCGCACATCGGATCTCAATTGACAGAGGTGACGCCCTTTGTCGATTCGTTAAAAAAAGTGTTGAGCCTGATCGAAATACTGAAAACCCACGGGACCAATATTCGTTATTTAAATATCGGAGGCGGGCTGGGCATCACCTATTCGGATGAGACGCCGCCGCTGCCGCGGGAATTGGCTACAGCGGTCTCCCCGCTGCTTCGCGATCTGAAATGCGTGATGATTATGGAACCGGGCCGAGTGATCGTCGGCAATGCCGGCGTCCTTTTGACGAGAGTCTTGTACACGAAAGACGGCGAAGCGAAGAAATTCGTGATCGTCGATGCGGCCATGAACGACTTGATCCGGCCGAGCCTGTACGGCGCGTATCATGACATTAAACCCGTCCGCGAAACGCCGAGTTCGAAAACCGAGACGGTCGATGTGGTGGGTCCCGTGTGCGAGTCCGGTGACTTT
>JAICXS010000559.1 GCA_025934615.1 Nitrospiraceae bacterium | reverse complement strand
GATTCCGTCGTCATCGGTTTAGTCAAGGAAAAACTGAATGAGCCGGCCACGGTAAAGGGCTTTTTATTAGACGGATTTCCACGTACGGTGGCCCAGGCGCAAGAACTGGACAAGATTCTGAAGGGAAAAGGGCAGCGTCTCGATCGCGTCATCAATGTCACGGTGCCGAGAAGCGAGGTCGTTCGGCGCTTGAGCGGGAGGCGAAGCTGCCCGAAATGCCAAGCGGTGTTTCATATGGAATCCGCGCCGCCCAAGCGGGAAGGCGTATGCGATCGATGCGGTACGACGCTGGCTCAGCGCAATGACGATCGCAAGGAAACGGTGGAAACTCGATTGACGGTCTATGATGAACAGACTGCTCCGCTGATCGCCTATTATCGTGAGCGTGACCTCTTGTCCGATCTGGATGGGGCTGGACCCATCGAGCTGGTCCAACGGCGGCTCGTGGATCTGTTTGCCTCGCAGGACTTGTCGTGATCATTTTAAAGACCCCCGCCGAGATCGAAATCATGGCACGCGCCTCTCGCCTGGTTGCAGAAACGTTGGCCATGCTGCGGCGTGAAGTGCGCGCTGGAGTGGCAACGGAAGACCTGGACCGACTGGCTGAGCAATTTATTCGGTCGCATGGCGGCACGCCGGCATTTAAAGGTTATCGGAACTATCCCAAAACGCTCTGTGCATCGATTAATGATCAAGTAGTCCACGGCATTCCCTCCAAGCGCACGCTGAAGGAAGGCGATATCATTGGCCTTGATCTTGGCGCGATTGTGGATGGATTCTATGGTGACTCCGCGGTCACCGTGGCCGTAGGCAATGTGAACCCTCGGATCGCCGAGCTCGTCAAAGTGACAGAAGAATCGTTGTATGCGGGGATCGCTCAGGCGGTTG
The DNA here is from genome assembly GCA_025934615.1 of Nitrospiraceae bacterium. Taxonomy (GTDB): domain Bacteria; phylum Nitrospirota; class Nitrospiria; order Nitrospirales; family Nitrospiraceae; genus JAICXS01. The sequence goes on along the minus strand of JAICXS010000559.1, from coordinate 722 downwards.
TCGGCAATCGATTGTCGGATATTTCCCATGCGGTACAGCGGCACGCTGAGGCGGCAGGGTTCTCAGTGGTGACTGATTTTGTTGGACATGGGATTGGCCGGCAATTACATGAAGAGCCGCAGGTACCCAACTACGGGAAGCCAGGGCAGGGCCCACGGCTTCAAGAGGGTATGGTGTTGGCTATCGAACCGATGATCAATATGGGGAGCAGCGGCGTGCGTGTCTTGGATGATCGGTGGACAGCCGTCACGGCAGATGGAAGCCTCTCTGCCCATTTCGAGCATACCATCGCGATTCAATCAAGCGGTCCGCCGCGAATTTTAACGCAAGTGCCGGAATTAATTGCAGCATGCTGAGGTAGATCGAGTATCAATGGCGAAAGAAGATGTTATCGAGGTTCAGGGGACGGTCGCTGAAACGCTCCCTAATGCCATGTTCAGAGTCCAATTGGATAATGGTCACAAAATTCTGGCACATATTTCGGGGAAAATGCGCATGCACTTCATCCGGATTTTGCCGGGTGACAAAGTGACCGTGGAATTGTCTCCGTATGATTTGACACGGGGACGCATCACGTATCGGTTCAAATAGAGAAGACACACACATGAAAGTTAAATCGTCAGTCAAGCCGATTTGTTCAAAATGTAAAGTAGTTCGTCGCAAAGGCGTCGTGCGGGTGCTCTGCGAGAATCCGAGGCACAAACAGCGACAGGGGTAGCAGG
>JAICXS010000125.1 GCA_025934615.1 Nitrospiraceae bacterium | reverse complement strand
GTACGTCTTCAGGGCCCAGCAAGAAATCATTGCTCTGGACTGTATCTTTTGCGATGCTTTTTTGATGGGTTGTGCATCCTTGGACGCTAACCATCAGTAATACTGAGAGGAACAATGAAGCGTGTTGTGTAAATCGGCTCACGTTCATGGCATTAACACCATTGTTTCCGCTGGAACCACGACCGTGTCTCCAGGCTTGAGTTCTACATTCTGACGAGAACCGTCCCGCAGAACGATATCGTCGTAACTTGCCTTCATCCGTTCATCACCTGCCCCGCTATCGAGGAATCGAAAGAGGACCATTTTGTTGCGCGCGGCCGTTGGCGTGAATCCACCGGCGATCGTAATGCCTTGCAACAACGTTGTCTTGCTTTTGAGCGGGTATTTCCCCGGCTTTTGCACCTCACCGAGTATAAAAACGGCATAGCTGTTCACCTCCTTGACAACGATCGCAATGGAGGGATTCTCTTTGAATTCTTTGAGCCTTGAGGCGATCTCTTCTGTCAGTTGCGAAGGCGTTCTGCCTACCGCGGTCACATCGCCGATCAGCGGCATGGAAATCCGCCCATCCGGTCGTACGGCTACAACTTTTGATAAGTCCTGATTGCGCCAGACCGTAATCTCCAACACGTCTTCTGGGCCGATGATGTACTCTTTCGTTACAATTAAGGACGACTTCTCCGCCGTTTGAGGAGACAGAAGGGGCCCGGCACCGGGTACGTTCGATGGCTGTGCCGGTGCGGGCGATTTGGACGCAGCAGGAATTGCCTGCTGGGCGAATGCTCCTCCAGCCGAGAGCCCTATGCAGAGACCGGTTGTCACACTCCACATTAATAGGCGACTCATACTTGCCTCCTGACCATGGGCCTTACCCCTGCGATGTACCATTGTCGTTAAACGGGTGATGAAAAAGCACCGCCAGGTTCGTTCTCGTCTCGCCAGCATCTTCAATGTACCCCCAGCGGGTACACCTGCGGTGTTGGCTTCGCCTGCGGCCTTGCTGGGTGGCCTTTTGATCTCCCTGGAAGATTTTATTCACTCGTCTCGCCAGCGGATGCCATAACGAGCGCTTCAGGTTCAGCCTCTTCGCGATGGCATTCATGAATATTCTTGAGCCTAGAGTACGAACTTTAATCCGACAAAATGTAGATCTTGAGGCCCCATCGGCATAGGCCGAGTCCACGCCACCTCTGCCAATGTGGGAATGTGCATTTTCTGAATTGGAATCGGCACATGCACTTTGAGGAGCTGCAATATGGCCGGCGCGTAATCCATCACGAGCAACATACCCCCGGAACTAATGTTGAGGGTGAGGGCCTTTCCCTGCCGTCTTTCGAAATGATCTTCAAATAAGTCCGGATCGATCGGGCTGGTGCTCTCATACTGGATTGGGCGGATCATGGTGACCCGTTCGCTATGTTTTTGCTGGTTTGGTGTCGTTTGCCAATCCCAGTTCGGTATCCCCATGAAGCCTTCTCCCCTCTTCTTCAAGAGATGCACAGCCGTATCTCCTCCTATTATCAACTGGGTAGCGCTGACAAGCGTACCATTTTGAACGAGGGTGTCAAACGCGTTCCTTGGAGTCATCGGAAGTGTCAGCTACCGTACTACTGTGCTTCGCGTACCTCAATCCGTCTGAAGTAGAGTTGGCACCCCTTCGAAAGAAGCATCGCCACGACCCAGGTCCTGATTACATCCTTTGCCTAATTGACTCCGAAATGACATTGATGCATTCTTCCGCCGCATCAAGGACAGGCAATGTTCCGAAAGCGCTAAGCGCTCTCAAGTCCTTGAAAAAAGTATCCATTTCAATACACAAGTCGCCGCACAAAAATATTTCATAAGGCAAACAAACCGACCTTAGTCCAATTGATTATTATGTGACTTCACTATATGGTAGCGGCTTAAGTAAAACGGGCCTAGTAGAATTAGACAGTAAGGAGCGGCATGAACATGGGAACGGGTGAGGGTATCATGATGAAATCGTCTTTTGAATTTTCACATGATTTGAAGGGTATTGCAGGCTTACGTGGAGGACCTGGTCTACTAATCTTGTCGACGGATAACCGTCTTCTCCATATGAATCGACGCGGGTGGGAGCTTGTTCGGCAAATCAACGATTCGCAAACGGTGACGGAAACCGTCAAAGCCGGCGGTATGCTTCCCACGGCTATCATTGAAATCTGCGCGGAAGTTCAGACGCTGCTGAAAGCACAACTGGGGTCCAAGGATTGGGAACAGCTTGAGGTCAGACGCTTGGTCGGCGACTCGGCGCGACCGATTTTACTTCGTGGGTTCGGGCTTCCTGGATCGGATTCTCGTATTTTGATCGTCATGGAATTGATGGGTCGGCGAGAACCCGTCGCCCAACAAATCCAAGAACGTTTTCAATTGACCAATCGGGAACAGACAGTGGTGCAAAACCTGGCCAAGGGATGGACCAATAAAGAAATTGCCTCAGCGCTGGGTATTACCGAGCCGACTGTCAAAGCCCACATTAAGCACATCATGGAAAAGACGAAGTGCACGACTCGCACCGCGATTGTCGCGCAAGTACTGCATGGGTAAAGGCTGCGTTGTGCCCGGGGATCCTTCCTTCTCATTACACGGCACTCCTGTGATCGGCTTGACCCGCTAGGCTTGTGGATCTGCCGAAGTGAGCTGGCTCACTTCGGCAGATCTATTATCTATTGATGTACGTCTTCATCAATGATCCTGCCTCACACAGATCATTTTTCTCTCTGGGTCTGTCGAAGGGAAACCTGTCCTTCCTGAAGACATTCTGGTCTAATTTTATTCTGTGAATCTCGCCGATTTTGCTCAGTAAGCCTGTTCTGAGGACCTAACAAGCCAGGCCTTTGTCTTGCTAGCCTTCTGGGCTGATGAACGAATCGTGGCGATGGACACCCTGCAATGAGAAGAAGGCTCTTCAGCGTTTAGGCGTCAAGGCCTACCGCGGGGGCCAGCGAGAACTGATTGACGCTGTGCTGAGCGGCAAGAACGCGATCGGCATATTACCCACGGGTCGTGGGAAATCGCTCTGCTATCAGCTTCCAGCCTTTTTTCTCCCACATGCCATCCTGGTCGTCTCCCCACTCATCTCGCTCATGCAAGATCAGTATGAGAAATTGAGAACGCGTAAGATTGCCGCGGCTCATCTGAATTCCACGCTCACGGTCACGGAGGAACGCGATACCAGGGAAAATATTCGTCGCGAAGAACCCGAGCTCATCTATATCTCTCCCGAGCGATTAGAAAACCCTGAATACCTTCGCATGCTACAACAAGCCGGCGTGTCGCTGATTGTCGTCGATGAAGCGCATTGCGTATCGCAGTGGGGACATGATTTTCGCCCGGCTTATCTGGCCATCCGAGATGCGATTCGTACATTGGGACGTCCTCCGGTGCTGGCCCTTACCGCGACTGCGACGCCCGATGTCCTGACTGACATTCTCAAACAGCTGGACATCGAGGACGCTGTGGTCGTCAATCATGGCATCGAACGGCCAAATCTTTTTTTCGAAGTGTTCCGCACTGTGAACGAGGATGAGAAATTTGAGCGATTGATGACTATCATGCAGGCCACGGGCGATGGCTCTGGCCTTGTCTATGTCCCGACCATCCGGCAAGCGAATGCGCTGTACAACCGGCTCATGCGGCAGGCCCTCCACGTTGGTCTTTACCATGGGAAGATGAAAGCAGCGGATCGTGAACGCACGCAACGCGCTTTCATGGATGACGACTATCAATTTATCGTCGCCACCAAAGCGTTCGGGCTGGGTATCGATAAAGACAATATCCGGGCTGTCGTCCATTATGCGTTCCCCGACTCTTTGGAAAGCTATGTCCAAGAGGCGGGACGAGCCGGTCGAGACGGCAACCCAGCTAGGGCGATCTTGCTGTACCGATTAGAGGACCGCCGAGTACAAGCCTATTTTTTGGGTGGGAAATACCCCCACCGGGAAGAATCGTTGCGGGTCTATCGCGCGATCAATCAATTATCTATGGAGGCTGCGGCGCCAAACGGCATTACGTTGGCGTCAGTCATTCAGGCGACTGGACTGCATCAGAATCGTGTGAAGGTCATCGTGGCACTACTCGAAGCGACAGGCATTGTGACGCGAGGACGTCGGCTCAGAAAAGTCCGTAATTTTTCCAGCGAAGAGGAATTCCACTCTTTTCTTGAGGAGTACGAGCAGCGCCATGTCAACGATCGAGATCGGCTCGACAGCATGATGCGATATGGCCAGACCACCATGTGCCGGGTTCGTTTTCTCACCCGTTATTTCGGGAACGAGATCGCGAAAGACTGTAAGCATTGCGACAACTGTCGTGACGGGCAGACCGAGAGCACAATCGATACTGCCCATATCACCGCTGGGCTGTAGGTATGTGTCAACGAAGAGGGAACCGGCTCTTCGAGGTTGAGATGTAGCGTGAGGGCCTTGCAGAGACAGAGATTATTATCAGAGATTATTATTAGAGCCGTCCCGAATCACCCAGTACAATTGTCCTTAAGTCAACACAATCAGACTGACATTGGCCTTCATAATCACTGATAGGCTCCCCTCGGCTCAGATGGTACAAAGGCACATGACGATTGATATTGAAGAAAAATATTCACCGCCGCTATCGTATCGCCTGCTACTTATTGACGATGATCCCGCATTGCTGATGGCGTTACCGGATACATTTCGGTCACGTTTACGTGGATGTCTGGTCGATACGGCCGGCACTCCGGATAAAGCGCTGCAACTCGTCAATCAAAATCCTTATGATGCCATCATCAGCGATATCCGCATGCCGGGCATGGATGGAGTCGCTCTCACGTTGAAAATGCGTGAGGTTCAACCCAACACTCCGGTTATTTTGATCACCGGCCATGGCGAAGATGGACTGCGTAGTAAGGCATCTGCCGCCGGGGCATTCGCTTTTCTCACAAAGCCTCTTGACCCTCTTTTTATTATCACGTTGCTCCAGCAGGCCCTTCAAGAGCGCCGTTCACAGCAATCACGTTCCTGCGCGACTTAGTAACTTCGCCTTGACATCATGCCCTCAGTTTCCGGCACATCTCTTCTGCGAGAGCAAGCAGGCCGTACGCTTCACCTCACTACAATTGTTTGTCGACAGCAATATCTTCCATCGCAATAATGCTTTGCTATTACTTTGTAGGCTCTTAACAGTACACCCTACTCACTCTTCTCCGATAGCAGAATGAATCGTAGCAACTGTACTGTGAGGGCAGCATTGTCAACTGTAGCAACGAAGGAGGTCTTTTTATGAAACGTGCCATTCACATCGGTATTGCCGTCACAGCTTTGGCCTGCCTTCCCGGTATTTCTTTGGCAGAAAGGGAAGTCATGCAGCCTCCTGTCAGCAACATGGCGCCAGGCGCCCCGGCGTTCCCGGCGAATGAACGTTGCAGCACCAACGCCCCTTGCACGAATATTGCTGGAGAAATCTTGCGGATTGAAGAGTCGTATTGGATTCGAACGGCCAACGGCCGCGAGGTGCACCTGAAAGTCACCGGGGATTCCAACCTCAAAGAACTGCCGAAAGTGGGTGACAGTATTGCCGCTCAACTGGATTCCACCGGCGGTGTGCAAGCGCTCATGAAATTGCCGCGCCTGCCAAAACAGCCGCAAGCCGAGGTTCCGTCAAAGACCTATGAGGACCTGCGCTAGGCCAAAGCCTCCAGCATCTCTCTCACGAAGTATTGAAGGCATTAAGGAGATTCTATGAAGAACAATGCACGCGCTGAGCAGGAATTGGACGAGGAGCCCCAGCAAGAAGCCGGCCCGAGCGCGGTTGAGCTGTTACGGGAGGATCACCAAAAAGTAGAGGACCTTTTTGAAGAATTCGAAGGAGCGGATAATCGCTCGCGACAACGCATCGCAGATCAAGCGATGATGGAATTGGAGATTCACGCGAAGCTTGAGGAAGAACTTGTGTATCCTGCGATTCGTGAAGCGCTCGATGAAGATGACATGATGGATGAAGCGCTGGAGGAGCACCACGTCGTCGAGCTCCTCATTAAGGAATTACGCAAGATGGGGCCCAAGGACGAACGCTATAAGGCAAAATTCACAGTGCTAGCGGAAATCGTTAAGCATCACATCGAGGAAGAAGAATCTGAAATATTGCCGCAGGCTGAAGAGACGGACATGGATATGGCCGAGCTGGGACAAGAAGCCATGGCGTTCAAAGAGAAGTTGATGTCGAAAATGCACTCAGGCTCGTCATCGAAAAAGAAGCT